>JABFXD010000806.1 GCA_013361925.1 Streptomyces sp.
TCCCGCCCGGGGCCGTACGCTCCACACCCCGCTCCAGGTGTGCAGCGGCAGCCCCTGGATCAGCATCGAGGCGTGCGCGGCGTCCGCTTCGAGGGAGGCGCGCAGGGTGACGCCGATCTTGGAGTACTGGGAGCTGAGCGGGAACACGATCCGCGCGGTGACCGTGCCGTCCCCCGGCAGCGGGAGGTGGGCGAGCCGGTAGGTGTCGGCGGTCCCGGACGCCTCCAGCACGAACCGCTCACCGTCGAAGGCGGCGGCGCCGGGCATCTTCGCCTCGCCGACGTCCCGCGTGGCCCAGGGCTCGGGCAGTCCGGCGGAGGCCGCGGCGAGGGGCGAACCGGCGCTGGTTCCCTGGGAGTTGGCGGCGGTGACGGTGTAGTAGTGGACGCGCCCGCCACGCGCGCCGTCGTCCTTGTAGGTCGTCCCCTCGACGGCCGCCGCGATCTCCTCGTACGGTCCCTCGGGGCGGCTCGCCCGGCGGACGGTGTAGGTCGCGGCCCACGCGGACGGCAGCCAGGACACGGTGACGCTCTTGCCGTCGCCCAGTGCCGTGACGCCCGCCGGTGCCGTCGGCGCGGTCGGGGACGGGGCCTCGGTGCCCGCGTAGGCGAAGGTGCCGAAGCTGGGCAGGTCGTCGTTGCTGCCCTCGACGACGCGGGCGCCGGCCGTGCCGCGGAAGACGGCCGCCTTCGTGTACGGGGTGTCCAGGCCGCGGACGCCGGCGTAGTGGGCGTAGTACATCTCGTAGATCGGCGGCAGCGTGCCGCGGACCTTGTCGGAGACGGTCGTCTTGAGGTACTTGCCGGTGCGGTCGAGGTCGGGGGTGAAGGGGACGTCGCCGCCGAGGTTGTATTCGGCGGCGTACTCGGCGTTGGCGAGGATGCGGTGGTCCGCGAAGCCCCACAGGTCGACGCCCTGGTTCCAGGCGACCTGGGCGGCGTCGCCCATCAGGCCGACGGCGAGCTGTTCGTGGCCCTGGTCGCGGCCGGACTCCTGCCCCTGGCCGGTGTCGGTGACGACCCGGTTGCGGACGCTGCCGTTCCCGGCACCGGCGGCGACGAACCGCAGGGCGTCCTCGAAGAGGGTGGGTTCCTCGCAGAACACGCCGATGGCCAGGATGGACTGAATGGCCGTCAGGTCCCAGTTGCCGTTGGCGTAGAGCATGTAGCCGGAGATCGCCGGGTACCAGACGTCGAGGAAGGACGCCTCGCAGCGCGCGATGTCCGCCGCGCTCCAGCCGTCGTAGCCGGTGTGGCGCAGCAGTTCGGCCGCGTTGACGAACTTGAAGGCCTGAAGTCCCGCGCCGAGCGGGCCGTCGGCGCCGGTGACCATGGTCAGGGAGGCCGACCAGGCGTTGAGGATGTCCCGGGCCTTGTCCGCGTTGGCCCGGTTGCCGGTGACGGCCCACATGAGGGCGTTCTGGTAGGCGGCGGCCGAGTCGGCGACGGCCTGGTTCATGAAGTTGGTGGGACCGCGGCCCCAGGAGGTGATCTGTCCGGTGTTCTGGATCGTGTACGTCGACTTCGAGCGGGCGTGCGCGGAGAACACCAGGTAACCGTCGTGGATCGGGGTTTCCTGCGCGGCGACCGCGGCCTTCATCCGGGCGAGATCGGCGGCGCTGTGCAGCAGCCCGGGGTGGGTGAAGGCGCGGGAGGTGAGATCGGTGTCCTGGGCCCGGGCTGCCGTGGCGGCGGACAGCAGTCCGCCCGCGGCCGCGGCCACCAGGCCCGTCGCACCGAGGAAGGTGCGTCGGCTGAGCGGGAACACGGGTGACTCCATGGTGGTTCGCTGCTTCCGGGTCACGGGTGCTCGACGGTGAACGTGACGGTCTGGGTGGCGGTTCCGATGCTGTTGGTCGCCGAGACGGTGGCGGAGCAACCGCCCACGTTGTCCCGGACCCTGCCGGAGATCAGACCGGTGGCCGTGTCGATGGACAGGCCCTTCGGCAGGCCCTCCGCGGCGAACGACGTGGGCAGGTTGTCGGCCGTGATCAGGTAGGTGAAGACCTGGTTCTTGGTGGCGACGGCCTTCTCCGGACTGGTGATCGCCGGCTTGTCGGTGGAGGTGGCCTCGGTGGAGTTCAGGAACCGGGTGTTCACCACGTGCTCGTTGGCGTACGCCGGCATCATGTCCTCGAACCGGTACCAGCCCGGCTTCTTCATCCCGTTGGCGATGGCCTTGCCGTTGATGACCAGGTTCTGGAAGGTCACGTTCTTGATCGCGTGGTCCGCGTCGTAGCCGACCATGATCGACGGGTTGGCGTGGGTGCCGTTGTACGACAGGTCCTTGATGTACACGCCGTCGATGCCGCGGCCGATCGAGGTGTTGTACTTCGTGTTGTACATGACCCGCATGTTGATCAGCTGGCCCCAGCGGAAGTCCTCCACCCGGATGTCCTGGAAGCGGGCGTTCTTCAGCAGGTTGCTGTCGCCGGGGTTGAGGGCGATGCAGCCCTGGTAGTCCATCTGCGGTTCACGGTGGTCGAGGATGTCGATGTTGCTGAAGACCAGGTTCTCGATGGTCTCGGGGGCGTCGGTGTTGCCGTGCGTGCCGACGTTGATCGGGTGGGCGACGTCCGCCCAGAGGGTGGAGTTGCGGACGGTGATGTTGCGGACGTCGCCGTAGTAGTCCCAGCGGTGGGTGTAGATCGCGATGCAGTCGTCGGAGTTGCGCATCCACACGCCGTCGATGAGGACGTCCTCGCTGGAGAAGATGTCGATGCCGTCGCCCCACTGACCGGCGCTGTAGGAGTGCAGGTCGCGGATGGTGACCTGCTTCGACTGGCCGACGGTGACCGAGTAGCCGCTGCTCGGGTTGAGGACGAGGATGCCGTCGATCTCGATGTTCTTCGCGTACTGCACCAGCACCCCGCTGGGCGAGTTGTAGAGCACCCCGCGGCCGATCAGCCGCGCGTTCTCCACGTTGACGAACTCCACCCGGGAGGTGAGCACGGCGCCACCGGCCAGGTAGACCGTCTTGCCGCTCGGCACCTTCAGCACGTTGTCGGTGGTGGTGTGCAGACCGGGGCCGAAGTAGATGACGTCGGGGTCGTCCGCGTCGGGGACATGCGTCTCGATCGGGTTGGCGTGCAGCTGGAGGTTGTCGAAGATCTCGCCGTTGATCTCGATGGAGAGGTTGCGCGGCTCGGTGAGGGTGAAGGTCACCGTGTCGCCGGACACCGTGAACTGGGTGTCGTACGACAGCGGGCGCACCTTCGCCGACGCGATGGTGCCCTTGGAGGAGGTGACCGCGACCTCGACGGTGCCCCGGAAGTCGAAGGTGGCGACGGAGGAGTTGTAGACCGGGCCGCTGCCGGTGTCCGCGTTGATCCACTTCGCGCGGGCGCGGTAGACCGGGACGGTCTGCCAGTCGCCGCCCGCCGTACGGGCCTTGACGCTGAAGCTCGCGTTGGTCGGGACGCCGCTCGGGATGGGGTACGTCACTATCCTGTCGGCGGAGGCGGGCGTCGCCTCGTCCGCTCTCGCCGTGCCGGCCGTGGCGCCCAGCAGGGAGTAAGCGGCGGCGGTGGCGCCGGCGGCCTGGAGGACGGTGCGCCTGGACAGACCGGTGCTCTGGGTGTCGTTCATGGAGAAGTTCCTTCAGTAAGCGGGGAGATGAGGGATACGGAAGGTCACTTGAGGCCGCTGGTGGACATCCCGGCGACGAAGCCGCGCTGAGCGATGAGGAAGATCAGCAGGATCGGGACGACGTACATCACCGAGGCGGCGGCCTGGAGTTCGGGCACGGGTGTGCCGCCCTCGTTGACATACGCGGTCATCACGGCCACGGCGAGCGTGGTGCGATCGGTCGACAGCAGCAGCTGCGGGGCGATGTAGTCGCCCCAGGTCCAGGTGAAGGCGATGATGAAGCTCGCGGACAGCACGGGCCACGACTGCGGCAGGAAGATCCGCCAGAAGATCGAGGTGTAGCCGCAGCCGTCGACGATGGCCGCCTCCTCCAGCTCCCGCGGCATGCCCGCGAAGAACTGCCGGAAGAGGAAGACCAGATACGGTGCCGCGGACAGCCCCCACAGCACCCACGGCCAGTACGTGTCGACCATGCCGAGCTTGGCGAAGATCAGGTAGGTGGGCAGCAGGGTGACCATCTGCGGCAGCATCATCGAGCCGAGCAGCACGCCGAACAGCACCTTCTTGCCGGGCGCGTCGAGGCGGGCGAAGCCGAAGCCGACCCAGGCGGAGCTGAGGGTGACGAGGGTGGCGTAGATCAGGGCGATGACCAGGGAGTTGCGGGCGTAACCGAGGAAGTCGATGTCGGTGAAGGCGTCCGCGAAGTTGTGCCACTGGAAGGAGTCCGGCAGCCAGTGCACCGGCGAGGCGGCCAACTCCCCCTGTGTCTTGAGGCCGGAGAGGATCAGCCAGCCGAACGGGCCGAGGAACAGCCCGGTGACGGAGACCAGCACGGTGTAGAGGGCGAGGCGCTTGGCCCGCACCCGGACCCGCGCTCCGGACGGGGTGGACGTGGCCGGCTGGGAGGACCTGGACTTGGACTCGGGCGGCAAAATCGTGGTGGTCACTTCTTCTTCGCCTCCGGGTCGACGGTGTAGAACACGGCGCCGGACGTGAACTTGAAGATGAGTCCGGTCACGACGAGGATCAGGACGAAGAGCACCCACAGCAGCGCGGAGGCGTAGCCGTACCGGCCGAGCGCGAAGTACTGCGCGAACACATGCATCATGTAGAGGTAGTTGGACTGCGGGACGGTGGTGATGCCGCTCGTGTCACCGAGCGGGGCCAGCAGCAGCGGCATGATGGTCTGCACCGAGGCGATCATCCCGGTCACCGTCTGGAACAGCAGGACCGGCGACAGCAGCGGCACGGTGATGCTGCGGAACGTCCGCCAGGAGCCCGCCCCGTCGATCCGGGCCGCCTCGTGGAGCTCCCTGGGGACGTCCTGGAGCCCGGCCAGCGAGATGATCATGACGTTTCCGGCGGCCCACAGCACGGTCATCAGCAGCACGTACCGGGCGTAGGGGTCGGCGAGCCAGGGCACGGCGTCGATACCGAAGAAGGTCAGCACTCCGTTGGAGGCACCGGAGTTCTGGTCGAAGAGCAGCTTGAAGGCGAGACCCGCGCCGACCGGCGGCACCACGGCGGGCAGATAGAGCAGCGTACGGAACAGGCCGCGCGCCTTGAGGGGCCGGTTGACCAGGACGGCGAGACCGAGGCCCGCGAGGATCGACAGCGGCACCGACGTCACCGCGAACAGCCCGGCGCGGCCCAGCGAGTCCCAGGTGACCGGATCGTTCAGCAGCTCTCGGTAGTTGCCGAGTCCGACGTACTTCCAGTTGGGCGAGATGCCGTCGAACGTGGTGAAGCTCAGCCACAGCGCGTACGCCATCGGCGTCACGGTCAGCAGCAGGAAGCCGATGATCCAGGGCGACGTGAACAGATAGAACGCGCGGTGCCGGCGCGTCGTCATGGACGTGCGGGGGCGGGCGCCCGTGGCGCGAGCACGTGCGGCCACGGACCTGCCCGTACGGGAGCGAAGTTGATCGACCGTCATCCCACCTGCTCCTTACCGCGCTTGAGCTGCTCGTTGATGGCCGAGTTCAGGCGCCCGGCGAGGGTGTCGACGGACATCTGGCCGTTCATCGCGGCGGGGGCGATCTGGTTGAAGAGGGCGTCGATCGCGTCCGCCCGGGAGTAGGGGGTGAACGAGACCACCGAGAAATGCTTCAGCTCCTCCTCCTGCACCCTCAACACGCGTTTCTGGTACTCCTCCTGAGCGGGCATCAGGGGCCGCAGGGACTTGAGGGTCGGGATGCCCCAGCCGCCGGAGGCGCGCGCCTTGGCCGGCTCCTCGCCGAAGAACCACTCGAAGACACGCCAGGCGGCGTCCTTGTTCCGCGCACCGCGCGGCATCCACAGACCGGTGCCGCCCTGGCAGGCACTGATCCGCCGGCCGCCCGCGAAGAGAGGGGCGGGCGCCAGCCGGGACACCCGCGCCAGCTTCTTGTCGGGGTAGATCATGCCGCCCAACCAGTAGCCGGAGTTCGACATGGCCATCCGGCCGGCCTGGTAGGTGGGACCGTCCCAGCCGTTGGGGTCGGGCTGGATGAGGCTCGGCCCCACCTTGGTCTTGGCGTAGTCCACGTACCAGGCCAGAGCCTTGCGGGCCTCGGGAGTGGTGAAGTCGACCCGGGAGAAGTCGTCGTCGAAGAGGCTGCCGCCGGCGGACGCGGTCATGGTCGCCAGGAGTGTGGCCCGGGTCAGGCCGTTGAAACTGCCACCGAAGACGGTGGTCTGGCCGCTCTTGCGCTGCACGAGGCGTCGGGCGTCGTCCAACCACTCCTCGTACGTGACCGGCTCGGTCTGCGACGGGTAGTCGAGACCGCCCTTGTCGAAGGTGGCGGTGTTGTACCAGTACATGGAGTCCTGGGAGAAGTCCTTCGCCATGCCGTAGCGCGGGCCCTTGCCCTGGGTACGGCCGTCGTACCGCCACAGGTCGTTGACGGGGTCGAGGTCGTCGAGCCTGAGGACGCCGCTGCGGGCGAAGTACGGGTCCAGGTTCTCGGCCACGTCACGGGCCGCGAAGAACGGCAGGTCCACGGCGCCCACACCACGCACCAGGTCGGGTGGATTGCCACTGGTCAGCATCGCGATCAGCTTGGTGATGTCGTACTTCACCAGGACGATCTTGATGCCGAGGGCCTTCTTCGCCTGCTGGATCTGCTCCGGCAGGATGTCGCCGGAGTTGACCATCACCGTGACGGTCTCGCCCGAGCCGCTGACGCCGCTCGACACCTGCATCGCGCAGCCGCTCAACGCCGCCGCACCGGCCATGGCACCGCCCGCCGACAGCGCGAGGAAGCGGCGACGATCCAACGGAACACCGGCCCGGGTGGCATCGGTGTGCATGAACTACCCACTCTCTTCGACGAGGGGACGGGGATGTGCGCACGCTCCGGGGAGGGGTGAGACGC
>JABFXD010000394.1 GCA_013361925.1 Streptomyces sp.
TCACGGGGACGCAGGAGGCGTTGGTGCTCCAGTGAGGTCTGCGGGAACCGCGAAAGAGTCGCCCGGCACCGCCGACGCGCGGCCCTCGCCCGCGCCTGAGGGTCCGGAAACCGCGCCCTGAGGGCCCGAAAAGCGCGTCCGGGGGGCCCGAAATCCACGCGCCGGGGTCCGGGGCCCGCGCCTGAGGGTCCGTTATGCGGCTTCTGTGGAACGGGAGTCGAAGTGATTTCGATTACACGCCGTTTACGCCCGCCGCGTCACGGGCAGCCGAGCCGATCTTGCCGATGTGGTGGAAATGTAAAGATCGCACGGTGGGAATGTGCGTTCATGTCCCCCTCGTCACGTCACTCGGAAGAAAACTGTCACGTCACTTTGAACACACAACCGCCCACGTCCGTACCCCGTGTTGAGCGACCGGTCGGGGGAACCCCCGGACATCGGAGGTGGGCGTGCGCAAGGATTCCGTCGTGGCCAATGAACGTGGATCGAGGGCCCGACATCGCATGTCCCAGCCCTCGGAACCTGATGAGGAGCTGATGCGTGCGCTGTACAGAGAGCACGCCGGACCCCTCCTTGCGTATGTCCTTCGACTGGTCGCCGGTGATCGGCAACGAGCAGAGGACGTCGTGCAGGAGACGCTCATCCGTGCCTGGAAGAACGCCGGACAGCTCAATCGAGCGACCGGATCGGTACGCCCCTGGCTGGTGACGGTCGCCCGGCGCATCGTCATCGACGGCCACCGCAGCCGGCAGGCCCGGCCGCAGGAGGTCGATCCGTCGCCGCTGGAGGTCATCCCCGCGGAGGACGAGATCGACAAGGCGCTGTGGTTGATGACGCTGTCGGACGCGCTCGACGACCTGACTCCCGCGCACCGGGAGGTGCTCGTCGAGACGTACTTCAAGGGGCGTACCGTCAATGAGGCGGCCGAGACGCTCGGTATACCCAGCGGCACCGTCCGCTCGCGGGTCTTCTATGCCCTGCGTTCGATGAAGCTGGCACTGGAGGAGCGGGGGGTGACGGCGTGATGAGTGTTTACGGGGGAAACCAGGGATTCGGCACAGGTGGTTCGGGTATGTCTGGGGCTATGCAGGGATCTCCGGTGCCGAGCGAGCACGAGACCGTCGGCGCCTACGCCCTCGGGATCCTCGACGACGCCGAGGCAACCGCTTTCGAGGTGCATCTCGCCGGGTGCGAATGGTGCGCCCAGCAGCTCGACGAACTCGCCGGGATGGAACCGATGCTGGCCGCGCTCGCGGACCTGCCCGGGACCGGGACACCCGCGATCGGCGAGTCGCTGTCCGCCAAGCCCAGCCCACGGCTGGTGAACAAACTGGTCGACGAGGTCGCCGACCGCCGCGCCCAGAAGCGCCGGCGCGGCTTCTACCTCGTGGCCGCGGCGGCCGCGCTGATCATCGGCGGCCCGCTGGTCGCGGTGGGAGCAACGGGCGACAACTCGGGTGGGAACGTTTCCGCACACACCACCGCCAGCAGCCCCGCCAAGGAAGCCTTCGACGTCATCAAGGACAAGGTCACCGCGACCGACCCCAGCACCGACGTCACCGCGACCGTCGCGGTGGAGAAGAAGGACTGGGGCACCCACGCTGTCCTTCAGCTGAAGAACGTGACGGGCCCCCAGAAGTGCTCCCTGATCGCCGTCGGCAAGAACGGCGAGCGCGAGACGGTCACCTCCTGGTCCGTCCCGAACTGGGGCTACGGCATCGCGAACGCCAAGACCGAAGAGGCCAAGCAGCCCCTCTACGTCCACGGCGGCGCGGCCTTCGACCCGAACCAGATCGACCACTTCGAGGTCATGACCTTCGACGGCAAGAAGCTCGTAGAGGTCGACGCGTAGAAGGCGTGACAGCCGACGCGTAGCTTCCACCGGCCCCCTTCACTTAATGTTGACGGCTGCCCAGCACGTCAGAAGGGGGCCCGGTGGCCGCTCAGGCTCAGCAGGAAACCGCGGTCGGTCCGGATCACGATTCCGTTCGTGACCGGGAGATCAGCGTCGAACAGGACCATCTCGACCGGGTCTACCGACGTCTCGAGGAGAAGATCCACGAGGCGGAGTTCCTCATGGACGACGCGGCCAAGCGCGGCCAGGTCGGTACGCCCGGCGCGCTCGCCGAGCGGGACGCCCAGGTCTTCCGGGCCGGCGTCCACCTCAACCGCCTCAACAACGAGTTCGAGGACTTCCTCTTCGGACGTATCGACCTGCTCCTCGGCAGGGACGGCAAGAAGGGCCCCGACGGCGCCTACACCGCCGTGGAGCCCGCCGAAGGCGCCGTGCGGGCGGACGACACCGCCGATATCGCCGAGACGCTCCACATCGGGCGTATCGGGGTCCTCGACTCCGACTACGCGCCGCTCGTCATCGACTGGCGGGCCCCGGCCGCGGCGCCCTTCTACCGGTCGACCCCGGTCGACCCGGGCCGGGTCGTGCGCCGCCGGGTCATCCGCTCCAAGGGGCGCCGCGTCCTCGGTGTCGAGGACGACCTGATGCGCCCCGAGCTGAAGGCCTTCCTCGACGGCCATGAGCTGCCCGTCATCGGCGACGGCGCCCTGATGGCCGCCCTCGGCCAGGCCCGCAGCCACACCATGCGGGACATCGTCGCCTCCATCCAGGCCGAGCAGGACCTGGTCATCCGCGCCCCCGCCGCCTCCGTGACCTACGTCGAGGGCGGCCCGGGCACCGGCAAGACCGCCGTCGCCCTGCACCGCGCCGCCTACCTCCTCTACCAGGACCGGCGCCGCTACTCGGGCGGCATCCTGATCGTCTCGCCGACGCCCCTGCTGGTCGCCTACACCGAGGGCGTCCTCCCGTCGCTGGGCGAGGAGGGCCAGGTCGCCATCCGCGCCATCGGCTCCCTCGTCGACGGCGCCGAGGCCACGCTCTACGACAGCCCGGCCACCGCCCGCGCCAAGGGCTCGTACCGCATGCTCAAGGTCCTGCGGAAGGCCGCACGAGGCGCGCTGGAGACCAGGCCGGCCGGCGGTCAGCTCGCCCTCGGCGAGGACGACACGGACACCGCCCGCCCCACGGGCACCCCCACCCGTCTGCGCGTCGTCGCCTTCGGCCGCCGCCTGGAGCTGGAGTCCGCGGACCTGGACCGCATCCGCCACAACGCCCTCGGCGGCA
Organism: Streptomyces sp.; assembly: GCA_013361925.1. Taxonomy (GTDB): domain Bacteria; phylum Actinomycetota; class Actinomycetes; order Streptomycetales; family Streptomycetaceae; genus Streptomyces. Next base: position 3,140 of record JABFXD010000394.1, read on the forward strand.
CCGCGCCCGTGAACCTGCTGCGCCCGCGCGCCCGCAAGCTCCTCCTGGACGCGCTGTGGGCGCAGTCCGGTGCGGCCGGCCGGCACACCGACCCCGAGCTCGCCGCCGAGCTGCGCTCCTCCTTCGACGAGGACGTCAGCTCCGAGGACAGCTTCATCGACTTCCTGGGCGCCTGGTGGCCCGAGCTCACCCCGAAGGGCGTCCTGGACGCCATGGCCGACGAGCGCCGCCTCGGCCGCTGGGCCCGCCGAGTCCTCAACCCCGGCGAGGTCCGCAGGGTCGCCCGCTCCCTGAGACGGGACGGCCACTCCGTGCACGACATCGCCATGCTCGACGAGCTCCAGGCCATCCTCGGCACCCCGGCCCGCCCCCGGAAGAAGCGCGAGCTGGACCCGCTCGACCAGCTCAGCGGCCTGGAGGAGCTGATGCCGGTCCGCGAGGAGACCCAGCGCGAGCGCGCCGAGCGGCTCGCCCAGGAGCGCACCGAGTACGCCCATGTCATCGTCGACGAGGCCCAGGACCTCACCCCGATGCAGTGGCGCATGGTCGGCCGCCGCGGCCGGCACGCCACCTGGACGGTCGTCGGCGACCCGGCCCAGTCCTCCTGGTCCGACCCCGAGGAGGCGGCCGAGGCCCGCGACGAGGCCCTCGGCACCCGTCCGCGCCGCCGCTTCGAGCTCACCGTGAACTACCGCAACCCCTCGGAGATCGCCGACCTCGCCGCCAAGGTGCTGGCCCTCGCCATGCCCGGCTCCACGTCCCCGCGGGCCGTCCGCTCCACCGGCGTTCAGCCCCGCTTCACGGTCGTGCAGCAGACTCTGGGCGAGACGGTCCGCGCGGAGGCCGCCCGCCTCCTCGACCTCGTCGACGGCACGGTCGGCGTCGTCGTCGCCATGCAGCGCCGCGAGGAGGCCGCCCGCTGGCTCACCGGCCTCGGCGACCGGGTGGTGGCGCTCGGCAGCCTGGAGGCCAAGGGCCTGGAGTACGACGCCACGATCGTCGTCTCCCCGGCCGAGATCGCGGACGAGTCCCCGGCGGGCCTGCGGGTGCTGTACGTCGCCCTGACCCGGGCCACCCAGCAGCTGACGATCGTGTCGGGGGAGCGGGACCAGCCAAACCCGAACGGGGTGCCCGATCTGCTGAGAGATTGAACTCTCGGGATGGGAATGGCCTTACGGGATCCGTTTGTTAGCCTGGGTGTGACACCGGCTCGATCCAAGCCCCCGGGCCCAACCTTCGTCCCTTAGAGGGACCACTTGCCGCGAGGCGAGCATGGCGGGTCGGTGTCACTGACTCGCGAGAGGCCCACGTCCCAGGACGTGGGCCTCTTTCGCTGTGAACAAAACGTTCGCAATCCAGCGCGGCTAACGCCTACTCATCAGTAGGTGCGACGATCGGACGGCAAACGGCAAGACAGCGACACAGCGTCACAGGTGAAAGCAGAGGAAGTCGGCCATGGCAACGGCGCCCAGCGTCTCCTACTCGATGACGGTCCGGCTGGAGGTGCCCGCGAGCGGAACCGCGGTCTCCCAGCTCACCGGAGCCGTCGAGTCCCACGGAGGCTCGGTGACCGGCCTCGACGTGACCGCCTCCGGCCACGAGAAGCTCCGGATCGACGTCACCATCGCGGCCACCTCCACGGCACACGCCGACGAGATCGTCGAGCAGCTGCGCGGCATCGAGGGCGTCACGCTCGGCAAGGTCTCCGACCGTACGTTCCTGATGCACCTCGGCGGCAAGATCGAGATGGCGTCCAAGCACCCCATCCGCAACCGCGACGACCTCTCGATGATCTACACCCCCGGCGTGGCCCGGGTCTGCATGGCGATCGCCGAGAACCCCGAGGACGCCCGCCGCCTCACCATCAAGCGCAACTCCGTTGCGGTCGTGACGGACGGCTCGGCCGTGCTGGGACTCGGCAACATCGGCCCGAAGGCCGCGCTCCCGGTCATGGAGGGCAAGGCGGCCCTCTTCAAGCGGTTCGCCGGCATCGACGCCTGGCCGATCTGCCTGGACACCCAGGACACCGACGCGATCGTCGAGATCGTCAAGGCGATCGCCCCCGGGTTCGCCGGCATCAACCTGGAGGACATCTCCGCACCCCGCTGCTTCGAGATCGAGGCCCGGCTGCGCGAGGCCCTCGACATCCCCGTCTTCCACGACGACCAGCACGGCACCGCGATCGTCGTCCTCGCCGCCCTGAAGAACGCACTTCGCGTCACCGGCAAGGCAATTGAGAACATCCGGGTCGTCATGTCCGGCGCCGGCGCGGCCGGTACGGCCATCCTCAAGCTGCTGCTCGCCGCGGGCGTCAAGAACGCCGTCGTCGCCGACATCCACGGCGTGGTGCACGCCGGCCGCGAGGACCTCGTCGACGCCGCCGCGGACTCGCCGCTGCGCTGGATCGCCGACAACACCAACCCCGAGGGCCTGACCGGCACGCTGAAGGAAGCGGTGCGCGGCGCCGACGTCTTCATCGGCGTCTCCGCGCCGAACGTGCTCGACGGCGCCGACGTGGCCGCGATGGCCGAGGGTGCGATCGTGTTCGCGCTCGCGAACCCGGACCCCGAGGTGGACCCGGCGATCGCCCGCCAGACGGCGGCGGTTGTGGCCACCGGCCGCTCCGACTTCCCGAACCAGATCAACAACGTGCTGGTCTTCCCGGGTGTCTTCCGCGGTCTCCTCGACGCCCAGTCCCGCACGGTCAACACCGAGATGATGCTGGCCGCCGCGACCGCCCTGTCGGACGTGGTCACCGCGGACGAGCTGAACCCGAACTACATCATTCCTTCTGTCTTCAACGACAAGGTCGCGGGCGCGGTCGCCGGTGCGGTGCGCGAGGCGGCGAAGGCCGCGGGCGCCACGGCGTAGCACCGGGCGCCTCGTCCCGTTGTCGTAGCCGTGTCGTACTGTGCAAGGGCTGTGGGTGGTCATGCGGGCTTGTGAGCATCACCACCACGGCCCCTGCATCGGCGCGTCGCGGAACCGCAGGCCGAGGGCCGCCCGTTAGGTTGGCGGGCACGCGCAGGCCTTTCGTGTGACTCCCTAGGGTGTTCTCACGACTCCTACGGGTGCCGGATTGGCTTTCCCGCCGCAGGTAGGGGCAGGATGCGTCCCTGGGCGCGAGCGCATCGGCAAACGACAGCGCCCAACATGCGGCTCCGCCGCGTGGCACGCCTCAACGGCAAGAAGAACACGGGAGTAAGAACATGAACCGCAGTGAGCTGGTGGCCGCGCTGGCCGACCGCGCCGAGGTGACCCGCAAGGACGCCGACGCCGTGCTGGCCGCGTTCGCCGAGACCGTCGGCGAGATCGTCGCCAAGGGCGACGAGAAGGTCACCATCCCCGGCTTCCTGACCTTCGAGCGCACCCACCGTGCCGCTCGCACCGCGCGCAACCCGCAGACCGGCGACCCGATCCAGATCCCGGCCGGCTACAGCGTGAAGGTCTCCGCTGGCAGCAAGCTCAAGGAAGCCGCCAAGGGCAAGTAAGGGCGCCTGCTCGCCGTTGCGGCTGGGCACCGTGGGCGACTGCGGGGCCGTCGTGGCTGGTCGCGCAGTTCCCCGCGCCCCTGAGGGGCGCTGCAGTCAACGCCGATGGGGCGGTCACCCGGACTTGGGTGACCGCCCCATCGGCGTTCGTGTGACCGGTACTTACCCGAGCGCCTTGCCCGGCAGTTCCACCTTCGCGCCGAGCTCTACGAGCTTCTCCATGAAGTTCTCGTAGCCGCGGTTGATCAGGTCGATGCCGTGCACCCGCGAAGTGCCCTGCGCGGCGAGGGCCGCG
>JABFXD010000793.1 GCA_013361925.1 Streptomyces sp.
CTCTCCCGGGACGGCACCGCGTTCGTGCATCTCACCGAGCGTGCCCTGAGCTGTCGTGACGACACCGGGCGGGTGCTGTGGTCGGCGCCCGGGGAGGGGCGGCCGGCGGCCGTGGCCTGGGGGCCCGACGGCGGTGAGGTGTTCGTGCTGCGGGCCGGACGGGTCGAGATGTACGACGGGGACAGCGGGGCGCCGGCCGACGACGGGTTCCCGGTGCCGGCCGGCGCGGACACGCTCACGGTGTCGCCCGACGGACTGTGGGTGGCCTGCGCCGGAGACGGCGTGCTGGTCCACCACCGGGGCACCCTCGTGTCGTCCCCGCTGCCGACGGTGGACCCGGTGGTCGCCCTGGCCTGGGATCCGCAGGGCCGCCAGCTCTGCCTGGCCACCGCCACCGCGCTCCAGCTGTGGAGCGTCGCCCCGGTCCGCATGGACTTCGCCCCGTGCACGGGCCGCACCGGCATCACCGCCCTCGCCTGGTCACCGGACCGCGACGCGCTCGCCTTCGCCGACGCGGCGGGGCTGCACCTGGTCGACCGCGCCACCGGCCGGACCCTCGCCGACGCGCCGCTTCCCGGTGCCGTCGTGGGACTGGGCTTCAGCCGGACCGGACGGTTCCTCGTGGCCGCCACCGACCAGGAGGCCCTGCTCGTCCTCGACCGTGCGCTGGAGCGGGTCGCGCGGCTGCCCGCGCGGATCACGGCACCGCGGGACCTGAGCGTGTCGGCGACCGGGCGGGTGCTGTTCACCGCGAGGGCGGGCCCGGAGCTGTGGGAACTGCCGGACGCGGCACCGTACCGCGCGGAGCGCCGCGTCGGTGTACTGCTGCGCAGCTGGGCGGCGGCGATGTGCCGCTCTGTGGGACGGACGCTGCCGGCCCTGCGGGACCGGGCGCCGCGGATCACCGGACAGACGCTGCTGCACGACGCGGGCGACGCCCTGTGGGCGCCGGCGATCGCCCCCTCGCGGGACGGCCGTTGGGTCCTGGAGACCGCGCCGGGTTCGCTCGCCCCGCTGAAGGCGCCCGGTCCGGACGACGGACGCCGGAGCGTGGCCGTGGCCACGGGGCCCGGCGGTGCCCATGACCTGGAACTCTCGCCCGGGAGCGGGGAGTTGCTGGCCTGCGCGTCACGCGAGGGTCAGGCGGGCCTGACCGTTCTCGACCTGGGCAGCGGGGAGGTCCGGGCGGTACTGGAGGGCGGCCAGGGTCCCGCGTGGTGCCCGGTGCCCGCCGAGGGGACGGCGACGCTGGCCGTGCCCGAGCCGGGGCCGGCGCCCACGCACCTGTTCGTGCACGCCCTGGATGCCCGCGGCGCCCCGGCTCAGCGGCGCGCGAGTCTGCATCTCCCGCAGGGCACGGGCCGCCCCACCTGGTCACCGGACGGGACGGTCCTCGCGGCCGGGACGCTGGGCGCGGTCATGCTCTGGCACATGCCGCGCAGGGAGCGGGCCCGGCGACTGCCCCTGCCCTCGGGCGCGTTCGCCACCCGCGTCGCCTGGTCGCCGGACGGGAGCCGACTGGCCGCGACGCCCCCCGCCGGGCAGGGGCCGTTGGTGGTGTGGTCGACGCTGACCTGGCGGGTGCAGCGCGAGTTCGGGGCGCCGGGCGGGCGCGGCTGGGCACCGGCGCTGGCCTGGTCACCGGACGGCTCGCTGCTCGCCGTGCCGGGCCCCGGCACGGACACCAGGGTGGTCGAGGTGTGGGACGTGACCCGGGGCACGGTGGCGATGACCCTGGACGAGGGTCCCGAGCGAGGTCCGGTGTGGTCGGTGCGCTGGTCCTCCGACGGCCGCCGGCTGGCCGTGACGTACAGCGGCGGCCGCACCCTCCTGTGGGAGGTGCGGACCGCGCCGGAGGCGACGGAGCCCGGCCCGGCGTTGCCCGAATCCCCCGCCTACCTGGCCGAGTTGGGCACGATGGCCGCCGCGGTCGACGCGGCCGTCCCCCTGGACACGCTCGCGGACATCGCGGGGCTGCTGCGTCCGGCGCCGTCCCCGGGACGGCGGCTCGTCCATCAGAGCCCGGCCGCCCGCGCCCTGCGGAACCTGGGCTGGCCGCGCTCCGCCCATCCGGCACTCGGCGCGCTGGTGGCGTCGCGGCTGCCGGGGGACGCGCGTTACGTCCCACCACCGGGCGTCTCCCTCCAGGAGCTGCGCACCACGCTGGAGTGGGGCCTGCGCGGCAGCGGCGAGCAGCCGGAGCGCCCCTCGGTCTCGGCCCCCGAACTGACCGCCGCCCTGGACCGGGTCGAGCGCGAACTCCTGCCGCTGCTGGCCCTGTTGGGTCCCGACGCGGTCCGGGAGGACCCGGCGCTGCCGTTGCGGCTCGCGGACGGGCCGTGGACGTCCGCCGCGGAGGCCGCCGCCCGGATCCCCGACCTGCCCTCGCGCCTGCCCGTCCTCCTCGGTGACGACGTACCCGGCCCCACCACGGCGGGCGCCCCCGCGCAGTGGGCCCGGCACGGGCCGCCCGACCGGCTGGTGCCGAGCCAAATGGCTTTGCCCGCGCCCCTGTTGAACGCCCTGTGGGCGCAGGACGCGCTGCTGTACCGCACCCGGCGCGGGCGGCTGCCGTGGACCGAGCGGGACGCGGTACTCGTCCTGGACACGGGGGCCGCGGCGCAGGGGCAGGTGGGCAGCTGTCTGCGTCTGTGCGCGCATCTGCTGGCGGCGGCGCTGCTGGCGGCCGACCGCGCGGTGGCGCTGGTGCACCTCGACGGCCGCGCGGCGCCCGCCCGGCTGACGTCGGCGTCGGATCTGCGCCGTCTGTGGACGCCGGTCCTGCCGGAGCCCGCCGACCCGGCCCGTGCGGCGGCGCTGGCCCGTGAGGCGGCGCGCGGGCTGGCCGCGGTCGACTCGGGCGAGCCCCGCACCCTGCTGTTCACGCACGTCCACGAGGCGCCGCTGCCCGTGCCGGGCGCGCTCACCCTCCGGGTCCACTACCCGCGGCACCCGGTCCCGCCGGACGGGCCGGACACCTGGGTGCTGGCACCGGAACCGGACGGGGACGACCTGCGGCGGGTGCTCGTGCAGATCCTCGGGCGGCTCTGAGTCAGCCGCAGAGCATCTGCTCCACCGCGTCGGGCCCCATCTTCTCCAGCAACGCCTCCAGCATGTCCGGCCGGAAGGCGTCGCCGAGCACCTCGACCCCCGTCTCGTCCCAGCTGATGCGCAGCCGTACGAGCCGTCCGTCGGGATGGTCGTCGTACTCGGAGGCGTCGATCAGGTCCGGCAGGTCCTCCACGAAGCGGTACTCGGCGCTCATGCCCCACCCCTCTCGTCCATGGTCCAGATCCCGGCGATCCGCTCCCCGCAGGCCGGGCAACTTCCGTCGCGCAAAAGGCTCTCCGTCCGCCCCCATACCCCCCGGGTCACCACTTCGACCCCGCATCCCGGGCATCGGGTGGCCCGGCCCTCGGCACCGAGGGCCCGCTCGACGTACACGTACCGCAGTCCGGCCGCCCGCCCGATGCGCGCCGCGTCCGCGAGGCGCTCCGGCGAGGTGGGGCGGTGGTCGCGCATCCGGTACGTGGGGGTGAAGCGCAGCAGGTGCCAGGGCGTGTCCGGGCCGAGCGAGGCGACGAACTCCGCGATGCGCACGAGCTGTTCGTCCTCGGCGCTGGTTCCGGGGATGAGCGGCGTACTCGCCTCGACCCACACCCCGGCGGCCTTCAGCAGCCGCAGCGTCTCCAGGACCGGCGCGAGCGGCGCCCCGGTGAGCCGGCGGTGCGCCTCCTCGTCGGCGGCCTTGACGTCGATGTTGACGGCGGCGAGGACCGGGGCGACGCGCTCCACCGCTTCGGGCGTGAGGAAGCCGTTGCTCTTCCACACCAGCGGCACGCCCGACGGGCGGGCTCGGGCGCCGAGTTCGAGGGTGAGTTCGGCGGCGAGGGAGGGTTCGGAGTAGGAGAGGGCGAGGCCGCCGCCCCGCTCGGCGGCGGCCGTGACCAGCTTCTCGACGTCGGCGTCCCGCGCGGACACCTGGCTGCCGGGGTCCCTGCCGTACTGGGAGACACGGTGGTTGACGCAGTAGTCGCAGCGGAACGAGCAGCCGGGCGGGGCCAGGGTCAGCAGCGGCAGACCGGGCCGGAAGTGGTAGAAGGGCTTGCGCTCCACGGAGGACCAGTGCTCGACGGTGGTGCCCCACGTGGCTGTCAGAACCCGGTCGCCGTCCCGTCGGCGCACCTTGCAGGCGCCCGTGTCACCGTCGCGCAGCCGGCAGCGGAACGGGCACAGGGTGCACTGGAGGCCGCCGTCGACCGCCCGGTAGAAGTCCGCCGGTACCCACGCGACCACCCCGCCACCTCACCCCGTCACCCGGATTTCCACGGTACTCGGTTCCCGGGCGCCGCAGGGCGCGGACATAATGCTCGGATGACCGAGGTCTCCCCCCTCCCCAGCGGTGCGCTCCCGCTCCACAAGCCGGTCGTCGTCATCGGCGCCGGGCCGGCCGGCCTCACCGTCGGCAACATCCTGCGGGCCGTCGGCGTCGACTGCGTGGTCCTGGAGACGGAGACCCGCGCGTTCATCGAACAGCGGCCCCGCGCCGGGGTGTTGGAGGAGTGGGCGGTACGCGGCCTCGAACAGCGGGGTCTCGCGGCGAACCTGCTGGAGCGGGCGCAGCGGCACACGGAGTGCGAGTTCCGGCTCGGCGGCGAGCGGTACCGGTTCGCGTACACGGAGCTGACGGGTCATCACCACTGGGTGTATCCGCAGCCGTTGCTGGTGACGGACCTGGTGCGCGAGTACGCGGACGTGCGCGGCGGCGACATACGGTTCGGGGTGCGGGACGTACGGCTGCACGCCCTGGACTCGGACCGTCCCGTGGTGGAGTACGTCGACGAGTTCGGCGAAGACCGGCTGATCCCCTGCGACTTCGTGGTGGGCGCCGACGGGGCGCGCGGTGTGACCCGCTCCCTGCTGACCCCGGACCGCGCGCTGGTCTCCCGGCACGACTACGGCGTCGGCTGGCTGGCGCTGCTCGCGGAGGCGCCGCCGTCCAACGACTGCGTGGTCTTCGGCATCCACCCCAACGGCTTCGCGGGTCACATGGCGCGCAGCCCCGAGGTGACCCGCTACTACCTGGAGTGCCCGCCCGGCGACGACCCGGACAACTGGTCGCACGACCGGGTGTGGTCGGAGCTCCGGCTGCGCCTCGGCGCGAACGGCGCCCCGCCGCTCACCGAGGGCCGCCTCATCGAGAAGCGCGTCCTCGACATGCACAACTACGTGGTCGAACCGATGGTGTTCGGCCGTCTCTTCCTCGCCGGCGACTCCGCCCATCTCACCGCGCCCATCGCCGCGAAGGGCATGAACCTCGCCCTGCACGACGCCTTCCTGCTCGGCGACGCGCTGGTCGCCCAGCTCACCAAGGGCGACTCCACCGGCCTGACCGGCTACTCGGCCGCCTGTCTGGGCCGCGTCTGGGACTACCAGGAGTTCTCCCAGTGGCTGTCGGAGGTCTACCACGGCACGTCGTCCGGCGACCCGTACCTCGCGGGCACCACCCAGGCCCGCCTGCGCCGCCTGTTCTCCTCCCCCGCGGCGGCACTCGCGTTCGCCGAGCAGTACCTGGGCAAGGATCACTGAGCCGGCTGCTCAGTCGTGCACCGGTCGGTCGCTGAGCCGGTGGTCCGCCACGTTGAGCGCCTCGTCGACCAGTCGCCGCAGATGCCCGTCCCGGAGGGCGTAGATCACCCTTCGGCCTTCCTTCCGCGTGGTCACCAGTCCCGCCAGCCGCAGCCGCGCCAGATGCTGGCTGACCGCCGGCCGGGCCGCCCCGCACATCTCGGTGAGGGTCGTGACGTCCGCCTCCCCGCCGGTCAGGGCGTGCAGCAGGGTGAGGCGGGTGCGGTCGCCGAGGAGGGCGAGGAGTTCGGCGGCGAGGGCGAACTGTTCGTCGCCCGGGGCCTGCGGGTGCGCATGATGCGCAGGTGATAGGTGCATGCGTGCGCTCATACGCACATAATGGCGGTGTGGGCGGCGCACGTCCACCGCACGCACCGGAAGGGGCCTCACGTGAGCGACCGGCACCACCACGGCCACGGGCATGAGCACACCCATCACCATCCGCGGAAGCATCCCCTCGGCCATCGTCTCAAGCACCTCCTCACCCCCCACTCCCACGAGACCGCCGACAAGCTCGACCCGGCCCTGGAGTCCTCGGCGCGCGGCATGCGGGCCCTGTGGGTGTCGCTGGTGGTCCTCGGGGTGACGGCGGCGGCGCAGGCCGTGGTGGTGGCCGTGTCGGGATCGGTCGCGCTGCTCGGCGACACCGTGCACAACACGGCGGACGCGCTGACCGCCGTACCGCTCGGGATCGCCTTCGTGCTGGGCAGGCGCGCGGCGACCCGTCGGTTCACCTACGGGTACGGACGGGCCGAGGATCTCGCGGGCATCGCGATCGTGCTGACGATCGCCGCGTCGGCGGCCTTCGCGGGGTGGACCGCTGTCGAGCGGCTCCTCGACCCGCGGCCCGTGCAGCATGTCCCGGCGGTCGCGGTCGCCGCGCTCGTGGGCTTCGCGGGCAACGAGTGGGTGGCCCGCTATCGCATCCGGGTGGGCCGGGACATCGGCTCGGCCGCGCTGGTCGCGGACGGACTGCACGCCCGCACGGACGGGTTCACGTCACTCGCGGTGCTGCTGGGCGCCGGGGGCTCGGCGCTGGGCTGGCAACTCGCCGACCCGCTCGTGGGGTTGGCGATCACGGCGGCCATCGCCCTGGTCCTGCGGGACGCGGCGCGCGAGGTGTTCCGGCGGGTGATGGACGCCGTGGACCCGGCCCTCGTGGACCGGGCCGAGCGGGCGCTGCTGGAGGTCGAAGGGGTGCGCGGGGTGGGCGAGTTGCGGCTGCGCTGGATCGGGCACCGGCTGCGCGGCGAGGTCGCGGTGGTGGTGGACGGGGACGCGACGGTACGG
>JABFXD010000307.1 GCA_013361925.1 Streptomyces sp.
TCGCTCACCCCCGAGCAGGCGCTCTCCGGCGCCCCGGCCCAGGAGCAGCAGCGTTTCAAGGTGCCGCAGATCCTGGGGGAGGACTAAGAAGTCATGACGGACATCAACGTCAACATCATCAAGCTCACCGCCGCCGAGACCGCCGCGAAGATCGCCTCCGGCGAACTCACCGCCGTCCAGGTGACCGAGGCGCACCTCGCCCGTATCGAGGCCGTCGACGAGAAGGTGCACGCCTTCCTGCACGTCGACCGTGAGGGCGCGCTGGCCCAGGCCCGCGCCGTCGACGAGAAGCGCGCCAAGGGCGAGAAGCTCGGCCCGCTCGCCGGTGTGCCGCTCGCGCTGAAGGACATCTTCACCACCGAGGGCATCCCGACGACCGTCGGTTCGAAGATCCTCGAGGGCTGGATCCCGCCGTACGACGCCACCCTCACCAAGCGCCTCAAGGCCGCCGACGTCGTCATCCTCGGCAAGACCAACATGGATGAGTTCGCCATGGGGTCGTCGACGGAGAACAGCGCCTACGGCCCGACCGGCAACCCGTGGGACCTCACCCGCATCCCCGGCGGCTCCGGCGGCGGCTCCTCCGCCGCGCTCGCCGCGCACATGGCGCCCCTCGCCATCGGCACCGACACCGGCGGTTCCATCCGCCAGCCGGCCGCCGTCACCGGCACGGTCGGCGTGAAGCCGACGTACGGCGCGGTCTCCCGCTTCGGCATGGTGGCGTTCTCGTCCTCCCTCGACCAGGGCGGCCCCTGCGCCCGTACGGTCCTGGACGCGGCGCTGCTGCACGAGGTCATCGCCGGGCACGACCCGCTGGACTCGACGTCGATCGACGCCCCGGTCCCGCCGGTCGTCGAGGCCGCCCGCAACGGCAGCGTCCAGGGCATGCGCGTCGGCGTCGTCAAGCAGTTCCGCGGCGAGGGCTACCAGGCCGGTGTCATCCAGCGCTTCGACGAGTCCGTCGCCCTCCTCAAGGAGCTGGGCGCGGAGATCGTCGAGCTGGACTGTCCCTCCTTCGACCTGGCCCTGTCGGCGTACTACCTGATCGCGCCCTCGGAGTGCTCGTCCAACCTCGCCCGCTTCGACGGCCTGCGCTACGGCCTGCGGACCGGCGACGACGGCACGAACTCCGCCGAGGCGGTCACGTCGATCACCCGTGAGGCGGGCTTCGGCCCCGAGGTGAAGCGCCGGATCATGCTCGGCACGTACGCGCTCAGCAGCGGGTACTACGACGCCTACTACGGCTCCGCCCAGAAGGTGCGCACGCTCATCACGCGCGACTTCGAGAAGGCCTTCGAGCAGGTCGACGTCATCGTGTCGCCGACGACGCCCACCACCGCCTTCCCGATCGGCGAGCGTGCCGACGACCCGATGGCGATGTACCTCGCGGACCTGTGCACCATCCCGACGAACCTCGCGGGCAACGCGGCGATGTCGCTCCCGTGCGGTCTGGCGCCCGAGGACAACCTCCCGGTCGGTCTCCAGATCATCGCCCCGGCGCTGAAGGACGACCGGCTGTACAAGGTCGGCGCAGCCGTCGAGGCCGCCTTCGTGGAAAAGTGGGGGCACCCGCTCCTCGAGGAGGCACCGTCGCTGTGAGCAAGCTGACCAAGGCCAAGGACTTCAAGAAGTCCAAGTCCGGTACGTACCTGTCGATGGCCACCACCGCGTTCGGCGCGCTGAGTGTCGCCAAGCAGATCAAGAGGGCCCGCACCGAGCAGGACACGCTCCGGCTGATCGACGCCACCGTCTCCGCGGTCGCGATCGTCACCGGCCTCGCCATCCTGTACCGCGAGCTGAAGCGGCTGGGCGACGACGACGTCCTGCTGGGCTGAGAGGGAAGTTTCACCGTGACCACCACGACCGACCTGGTGTCGTACGAGGACGCGCTGGCGTCGTACGACCCCGTCATGGGCCTTGAGGTCCATGTCGAACTCGGCACCAAGACCAAGATGTTCTGCGGCTGTTCGACCGAGCTCGGTCAGGACGCCAACACGCAGACCTGTCCCACCTGCCTCGGCCTGCCCGGCGCGCTCCCGGTCGTCAACGCGACCGGCGTCGAGTCGGCGATCAAGATCGGTCTCGCGCTGAACTGCGAGATCGCCGAGTGGTGCCGCTTCGCCCGGAAGAACTACTTCTATCCGGACATGCCGAAGAACTTCCAGACCTCCCAGTACGACGAGCCGATCGCCTTCAACGGCTACCTCGACGTACAGCTGGAGGACGGCGAGACCTTCCGCGTGGAGATCGAGCGCGCCCACATGGAGGAGGACACCGGCAAGTCGACCCACGTGGGCGGCGCGACGGGTCGTATCCACGGCGCCTCGCACTCGCTGCTTGACTACAACCGGGCCGGCATCCCGCTCATCGAGATCGTCACCAAGCCGATCGAGGGCGCCGGCGAGCGCGCTCCCGAGGTCGCCAAGGCGTACGTCCGTGAGCTGCGCGAGGTCATCAAGGCGCTCGGTGTCTCGGAAGCCCGCATGGAGATGGGGCAGATGCGCTGCGACGTGAACCTGTCGCTGCGCCCGCACGGCCGTGAGAAGTTCGGCACGCGCTCCGAGACGAAGAACGTCAACTCGCTGCGTTCCGTGGAGCGTGCGGCCCGGTTCGAGATCCAGCGGCATGCCGCGGTCCTCAACAGCGGCGGCACGATCATCCAGGAGACCCGGCACTTCCATGAGGACACGGGGTCCACGACCTCGGGCCGCGTGAAGGAGGAGGCCGAGGACTACCGGTACTTCCCGGAGCCGGACCTGGTCCCCGTGGCCCCCTCGCGCGAGTGGGTCGAGGAGATCCGGGCCGCTCTGCCGGAGCTGCCGCTGGTCCGCCGTAACCGACTCCTCGCGGAGTGGGGCATCTCGGCCACCGAGATGCAGGCGATCCTCAACGCCGGTGCCCTGGACCCGATCGTCGCCACGATCGACGCCGGAGCCGACGCGGCCTCCGCCCGCAAGTGGTGGATGGGCGAACTGGCGCGCAGCGCCAACGAGTCGGGCAAGTCGCTGGACGAGCTGGCGATCACCCCGGCGCAGGTCGCCCGGGTCACCGAGCTGGTCAGCAAGGGTGACCTCAACGACAAGCTGGCCCGCCAGGTCATCGAGGGCGTCCTCGCGGGCGAGGGCACCCCGGACGAGGTCGTCGACAAGCGCGGTCTGAAGGTCGTCTCCGACGAGGGTGCCCTCGGCACCGCCGTCGACGAGGCCATCGCCGGCAACCCGGGCATCGCCGACAAGATCCGCTCCGGCAAGGTCGCCGCGGCCGGCGCCCTGGTCGGCGCGGTCATGAAGGCCACCCGCGGTCAGGCCGACGCGGCCCGCGTCAAGGAGCTGATCCTGGAGAAGCTGGGCGTCAGCGAGGGCTGAGCCCACCGACGCGTACGGCCCCGGAAGGATGCCTTCCGGGGCCGTAGCGCTATCTACTTACGGCGTCCTACGAGTCGTACGAAACCCAGCGCCCGGCCCTGGTCGGCCCGGACCGCCTCGCGCACCCGGCGGGCCATGTCGCGATGGAACTCCTCCGGGCTCTCCTCGGCGACGACGTCGCACCACAGCAGCCAGTCCTGCCAGCCGTCCGGCTGCCAGTCGGCCGTCTCGACCTCGACGGCCCCGCTGCGGGTCCACTGGCGGCGCCACCACTCGGCGGAGTGGAAGCACCACCAGTCGGGCTCCCAGTACTCCTTGAGATGCTCCGGCGGCTCCACGCCGGTGATCTCCTCCCGTACCGCCGGTACGACGATCCCGATCCGCCCGCCCGGCTTCAGCAGCCGGGTCAGGGTGGGCAGATAGAGGTCGTTCGTACCGAAGTACTGGTACGCGTCGATGCTCACGATCGCGTCGAAGCTGCCCTCGGCGAACGGCAGGGCGTGCGCCTCGGTGTGCACGGGCAGCACCCGGTCGGCGAAGCCGGCCTCGGCGATGCGCTGTGCGTTCTCGTCGGGCTTGACCCACAGGTCGGCCGCGGTGACCTGGACGTCGTACTCCCTGGCCAGGAAGACCGAGGTCATGGCCCGGCCGCAGCCCAGGTCGAGGACGCGGGCGCACGGGCGCAGGGCGTCCAGGCCGAGCGCGGGCGCGAGCCACTCCAGCAGCCACAGCGCGTTCGGGCCCATCTGGTTCTCGATGACCCAGCGGACGTCGTAGTGGTTGCTGCGCGGGTAGCGGGCGTGCGTCAGCCGCCGGGTGAGGTCATCGTCCGAGGACCTCGGGGTGGTGATGTCTGGCATCGGTGAACGGGCTCCTTGAGTCCGGGAAGACGGAAAGGGATACGTCGGAGCTCGGTCGGACGCTCAAACAATGCACCTGCTTCGGCCAGGGGCGGACAGCCCGGGGATTCTCAGCCGGACACGCTACGCTCGCCCGCCATGAACGCGCACCCGGATTCCGACTCCGACATACAGGAGGAGTACGACGAGCAGGTCCTTGACGCCCGGCGGGCCCGCTGGACGGCGTCCGGGACCGGAGGGCTGCTGGCCCTCGCGGGCCTGGCGGCGGCGGTGCTCCGGCTGAGCGGCACCGCGCCCACGCTGGTGCCGGCCGCCTACGCGTTCGGCGCCGCCGTGTGTGTGCTCGCGGCGGTCCTCGGCTCCCGGGGGCGCACCCGGCGGGCGCTGTGGCTGCTGATCGTGGGTGTGATGGTGATGGCGTGGGGCGACCAGTTCGACTGAGGGTGACAGAGCGGTCGTTACTGTCCTGTGATCTGCCTCCCACTCCTGTGAATAAACCCACGAACGGCATAAAGGATCATTTCTGCCTGCAAGAGTGGTCCTCGCATTGCTCATGCGTTCTTTGCGGGCTGTTCACCACATGAACGACTGTTCCCGGTCAAAGATCCACAATTCACCCCTGGGAGCAGCAACGTGGCAGCCCTCGCGCGCTGGTGTGTCCGACGGCGACTGGTCGTCGTTCTGCTGTGGCTCCTCGCTCTCGGCGGGGTGAGCACGGCCGCCGCGCTCACGGGCTCCGCGTACTCCAACGACTACGAGGTCCCCGGCACCGAGTCCGGCCGCGCCACCCAGCTGCTCCAGGAGGGGTTCCCGCAGCTCGGCGGGGACAGCGACACCGTCGTCTGGCACACCACGTCCGGCACCGGCACCGTGCGCGCCGCCGCCGTCGAGCAGACGATGACGCAGACCCTCGACAAGATCGCCGACCTGCCCGGAGTGGCGTCCGTGGTCGGCCCGTACGACGGTCAGAACGGCGCGCAGATCAGCTCCGACGGCCGTACGGCGTACGCCACGGTCACCTTCGAGGACCGGGCCGAGAACCTCGACACGGCCGAGGTACGGGCGGTCGTGTCGGCGGCCGAGAGCGCCGACTCGAAGGCACTCCAGGTGGAGCTGGGCGGCAGCGCCATCGCGCTCACCGAGTCGTCGGGCGGCCATGTCGCCGAGGCGGTCGGGGTGGTCGTCGCCGCGCTGGTGCTCTTCCTCGCCTTCGGTTCGCTCGCCGCCTCCCTGTTGCCGATCGCGACCGCGCTGGTCAGCGTCGGCACGGCGTACGCGGGGATCGTGCTGCTCGGGCACGCCATGACCGTCGCCGACTTCGCGCCCATGCTCGGCATGCTGATCGGGCTCGGCGTCGGCATCGACTACGCCCTGTTCATCGTCACCCGGCACCGGCGCGGGCTGAAACGCGGGCTGGACGTCGCCGAGTCCATCGAGAACGCCGTCGCCACCACCGGACGCGCCGTCGTCTTCGCGGGTGCCACCGTTTGCATCGCCCTGCTCGGGATGCTGATCCTCCAGCTCAGCTTCCTCAACGGCGTCGCGATCGCCGCCTCGCTCACCGTCGTCCTGACGGTCGCCGCCTCCGTCACGCTGCTGCCCGCCCTGCTGTCCCTCATCGGCATGCGCGCCCTGAGCCGGCGCGAGCGACGGCACCTCGTGGAACACGGGCCCCAGCCGGAGCTGCCGACCGGGCTCGCCGCCCGCTGGTCGGCGTTCGTGGAACGCCACCCCAAGCTCCTCGGCGCCATCGCCCTGGTGGTCATCACCGTCCTGGCCCTGCCCACCCTCGGGCTCCGCCTCGGCACCTCCGACCAGGGCAACAACCCGACCTCCGCCACCACCCGGCAGGCCTACGACCTGCTCGCCGACGGCTTCGGACCCGGCGTCAACGGTCCGCTCACCCTGGTCACACACGTCGACGGCGCCGAGGACAAGCTGCTCCTCGACAACCTCGACGCCACCATCCGCACCACCGAGGGCGTCGCCTCCGTGACGCCGGTCACCTACAACGCGGGCGGCGACACCGGCTACTTCACCATCGTCCCCACCTCGTCCCCGCAGTCGCAGCAGACCAGCGACCTCGTCGACCGGCTGCGCACCGAGGTACTGCCCCGCGCCGAGACCGGCACGTCCCTCGACCTCCAGGTCGGCGGGGTGACGGCGTCGTACGACGACTTCGCCGATGTCATCGTCGGCAAGCTGCCGCTGTTCGTCGGGGTCGTCATCGGGCTCGGCTGTCTGCTGCTCCTGCTCGCCTTCCGGTCCGTCGGCATCCCGCTGAAGGCCGCCGCGATGAACGTCGCCGCCGTGGCCGCCGCGTTCGGGGTGGTCGTGGCGATCTTCCAGTGGGGGTGGGGGAGCGAGCTGCTGGGCCTGGGCAGGGCCGGGCCGATCGAGCCCTTCCTCCCCGTGATCATGGTGTCCGTGCTCTTCGGGCTCTCCATGGACTACCAGGTCTTCCTGGTCAGCCGGATGTACGAGGAGTGGCTGGAGACCGGCGACAACCGGCGGGCCGTCCGCGTCGGGCTCGCCGAGACCAGCCGGGTGATCAACTCCGCCGCCGTCATCATGATCTCGGTCTTCCTCGCCTTCGTCCTCAGCGGCGACCGCGTGATCGCCATGTTCGGCATCGCGCTGGCCGCCGCGGTCGCCCTGGACGCGTT
>JABFXD010000762.1 GCA_013361925.1 Streptomyces sp.
GCCGCTGTGCGGGCGGAACAACGTCCAGGGCGCCGTCGACATGGGTGCCGTGCCGCACCGGCTGCCCGGCTTCCAGGACGTCCTCGACCCCGATGCCCGGCTGCGGTTCGAGTCCGCGTGGGACACCTCCCTGCCGCCGCACTACGGGCTGAACCTGGCCGAGATGTTCGAGGAGATGGAGACGGGCGGCGTGCGGGCCCTGTACTGCCTCGGCGAGGACCCCGCGCCCGTCGAGGCGCGGCGCCTCAAGGCCCTGGACTTCCTCGTCGTACAGGACATGTTCCGTACGAGCACGGCCGAGTTGGCGGACGTCGTCCTGCCCGCGACGGCCGGGTGGGCGGAGTCCGAGGGGACGACCACCAACAGCGAGCGGCGAGTTCAGCGGGTCCGCAGGGCGGTCGACCCGCCCGGCGAGGCCCGCGACGACATCGACATCCTCTGCGCCCTGGCCCAGCGTCTCGGGCATGCGTGGGAGTACGCGGGCGCCGAGGCCGTCTGGAACGAGTTGCGGTCGGTGTCGCCGGACCACTACGGGATGACGTACCGACGACTGGAGGCGGAGAAGGGACTCCAGTGGCCGTGTCCGAACTCGGGCGGCGTCGAACCGCCGTACCTGCACGGCCGGTTGTGGGCGGACGACCCGGCGCTGCGGGGCCGGCGCGCACCCTTCGGGCTGGTGCGGCAGGTCCCCCCGGTCGACCTCACCGACGAGAGGTTCCCGATCCGCCTGACCACGGGCCGACGGCTCGACTCCTACAACCCGGTGGGACAGCAGGGTGGTTCCCCGCGTCGAGGCGATTTCGTGGAGCTGTGCCCAGAGGACGCGGAACGCTACGGAGTCGTGGTCGGTGAGAAGGTGCAGATCACCTCGCGGCACGGCTCGGTCGTCGTGTCCGTGTGGATCGACACCGCCCTGCGCCCGGGGCTGGCTTTCACGACCCTGCGCCTTCCGGACCACGGCGACGACACCAACCAGCCGTCCACAACCGCCCGTTGCCCGATCGCGGGGACGGCCGAGTACAGGGCGACGGCGATCCGGATCGACAAGCTCCCGCTCGTCACCTACGTGGGGTGACGGGACATGGACCTGCGCTTCGGGGACAGCGAGCCGACGGACGACGAACGCGCCGCCGTCGACGAGTTGTTGGGTCCTCCCGCCTCCTCGTGGGAGGGCGCGGAGCGGACCGAGGAGGACCTCAGGTACTCCCGGGGCGGACATGCGGCCCGTGATCGCCGCGACCTGCTGCTGCCGGGCCTGCACGCGCTCAACGACCGGATCGGCTGGATCAGCAGGGGCGCCCTCGCCCATCTGTGCCGAAGGCTCACCGTGCCGCCCGCGGAGGCCTACGGCGTCGCCACCTCGTACGCCCTGTTCTCGGTGTCCCCCCGGCCCACGACCGTCCTCCACGTCTGCACGGACCTGACCTGCACGGCCGCCGGTGCAGCCGCCCTGTGCGCCGGACTCGCGTCCCGCCTGGACGGCGACGACCGGGTCACGGTCCGCCACGCCCCCTGTCTCGGCCTGTGCGAACGCGCTCCGGCGGCCCTCGCGATCAAGGCCGGCGATCCAGTACGTACGGCGGTGTCGGCGCCGGCGACGGTCGAGGCCGCCGTCCTCGCCGCGACCGCCCCCGACTCGGCACCGCAGGAACCACCGGCCCGGGCGGCGGTACCACAAGCGGGCGATCCCCCGCCGACGCCGCCGCGGAAGAAGGAGCAGACCGGCGTAGCCACCCCGCCACCGCCACCGCCACTACCACCGCTGCCGCTGCTGACGCGCGTCGGCGTCGTCGACCCGTCGTCACTGGACGACTATCGCGCCCACGGCGGCTACACGGCCCTGCGCCGGGCCCTGGCGCTCGGCCCCACCACCGCCCTCCGCGAGATCGTCGACTCCGGCCTGGTCGGGCACGGCGACGCCGCCTTTCCCGGCGACCCTGACCCGCGGGCCACCCCCGTCGGCCTCGCCTGGCAGGCCGTGGCGTCCCGGCCCGACCGCCCGCACCACCTCGTGTGCAACGCGAGCGCGTCCGGGCCGGGGGCCTTCACGGACCGCGTGCTCATGGAGGGCGACCCGTACGCGCTGGTGGAGGCGATGACGATCGCGGCGTACGCCGTCGGCGCGCCCCACGGCTACCTCTACCTGCGCGGCGAGCACCCGCGGGCCGCGCGACGGATGCGCCGGGCCGTCGAGCGGGCACGCGCGCGTGGGCTGCTCGGCGACGACATCCTCGGCCGGGGCCACTCCTTCGACATCGAGATCCGGCGCGGCGCGGGCGCCTACATCAGCGGCGAGGAGACCGCCGTACTCCGCTCCATCGAGGGGTACCGCCCGGAGCCGCGTCCGACGCCGCCCTTCCCGACGGAGAAGGGCCTGTTCGGGGGGCCGACGGTCGTCGCGGACGTCGAGACGCTGCTCCACGTACTGCCGATCCTCACCGGCGGGCCGGCCGCGTACCGGTCGCGGCTCGTTTCCGTGTCCGGCGGTGTGGAGCGGCCCGGGGTCCACGAACTGCCGTCCGGGACGACACTCGGCGAACTGCTCACCCGGGCCGGTGTGCGGCCGGGCCTGCGCGCGGTCCTGCTCGGCGGAGCCGCCGGCCGCTTCGTACGCCCCGACGATGTGGACGTGCCCGTCCGGTCCGGCGTCGTCATCGCCTTCGACGGCACCGTGCCGCTGCCCCGGCTGCTGCTGCGCGTCGCGGAGTTCTTCCGGGACGAGTCCTGCGGGAGTTGCGTGCCGTGCCGGATCGGGACCGTGCGCCAGGCGGAGGCGCTGCGCCGGATCGTGGACCGCGCGGGCCCGGCCGCGGCCGACGACGTCACGCTCCTCGGGGAGGTCGGCCGGGCGATGCGGGACGCCTCGCTGTGCGGGCTCGGGCGGAACGCGTGGAACGCCGTGGAGTCGGGCGTGGAGCGGCTGGGGGTGTACGGATGACCGTGACGGCTCTCGGCGTCCCCCGTCGGCTGCTCGACCTCACCCTCGACGGGCAGCCGGTACGTGCCCCCGAGGGCACGACGCTTCTGGACGTGTGCCGGGCGGCCGGCAAGGACGTCCCGGCCCTCTGCCACCTCGGCACCCGCGCCCCCGCCTCCGCCTGCCGCCTCTGTGTCGTCGAGGTCGAGGGCTCCCGTGCCCTGGTGGCGGCCTGCTCCCGCGAGGCCGAGCACGGCATGACCGTACGGACCGACACCGAGCGCACCCGCCACAGCCGCCGGATCGTCCTCGAACTCCTCGCCTCCTCGGTCGACTTGTCGACCACGCCCGGCATCGCGGAGTGGATCGCGGAGTACGGCGCCCGGCCTGACCGGTTCGGCGCGGAGTCGGCCCGTGTCGCGGAGGAGCCGGTCGTCGACAACGGCCTGCTGGTGCGCGACCACGGCAAGTGCCTGCGTTGCGGCCAGTGTGTGCGGGCGTGCGGCGGCCAGGGGCGGAACGTGTTCGCGATCTCCGTCCTCGGCCGTGGCGTCGGCTCCCGCGTCGGGGTCGAGTACGACGCCCCGCTCACCGACTCGGCCTGTGTGTTCTGCGGTGACTGCGTCGACGCGTGCCCGACGGGGGCGCTGTCGGTGAGGTCGGAGTTCGACCTGCGCAGGGCGGGCGCCTGGGACGAACCGGCGCAGACCGTCACGGCCACGGTGTGCGGGCACTGCGGGGTGGGCTGCGAGCTGGCCCTGCACGTGCAGGACAATGAGATCGTGAAGGTCACCTCCCCGCCCGACAGCCCGGTGGCCCACGGCAATCTCTGCATCAAGGGCCGCTTCGGCCACCAGTACATACAGAACCGGGACTGAGCAGCCATGGGACGAGTCACGGAACGACGCAAGGTGATCCGCATCCGGGACGGGGCGGTCTCCACCCGGCCCGACACACTGGTCGCCGAGGAGCCACTGGAGATCCGGCTGAACGGCAAGCCGCTCGCCATCACCATGCGCACCCCCGGCGACGACTTCGCGCTGGCCGCGGGCTTCCTCGTCAGCGAGGGCGTGCTGGCCGAGCAGGGTGATCTCCAGAACATCGTGTACTGCGCGGGCGCCACGGTGGACGGTTCCAACACGTACAACGTGGTCGACGTGCGCACCGCGCCGGGCGTGCGGATCCCCGACATCACCCTCGAACGGAACGTCTACACGACCTCGTCCTGCGGCCTGTGCGGCAAGGCGAGCCTGGATGCGGTGCGGACCACGGCCCGCTGGCCCATCTCCGACACTCCCCCGGTCCGGGTCGAGCCCGAGCTGCTCGCGAGCCTCCCCGACCGGCTGCGCGCGGCGCAGCGGGTCTTCGACCGGACCGGGGGCCTGCACGCCGCCGCGCTGTTCACCGAGGACGGGGAACTGGTGGACATACGGGAGGACGTGGGGCGGCACAACGCGGTCGACAAACTGGTGGGGCGGGCTCTGCAGAGCGGCGGGCTGCCGCTGTCGCGGACGATTCTGCTGGTGTCGGGGCGGGCGTCGTTCGAGCTGGCGCAGAAGGCCGTGATGGCGGGCATCCCGGTGCTGGCGGCGGTCTCGGCGCCGTCCTCGCTGGCCGTGGACCTGGCCGCGGAGACGGGCCTGACGCTGGTGGGGTTCCTGCGGGGCGCGTCCATGAACGTGTACGCGGGTGAGGAACGCATCGCCTTCCAGGCCGCGCCGGCCGAGGGGAACGGGGCGGTCAGGACGCCGTGAAGTGCACCTCCGCCGCCCGCACGACCGTGCCGAGCCGCGGGAAGTCCAGCCGCACCGACGCGTCGTGCTCGGCCGCCGTGAGCGCCGCCATCGCGTCCTCGACGAAGACCAGGTCGTAGCCCAGGTCGCCGGCGGCCCGGGCCGTGGACTCGACGCCCAGGTTGGTGGCGATGCCGCCGAACACGAGGGTGGTGACGCCGCGTTCACGCAGGCGCTCGTCCAGGTCGGTGCCCTGGAAGCCTCCGATGGTGCGCTTCACGACCTCGATGTCGCCGGCCGTGGCCAGGCCCGCCACCAGCCCGCTGCCGGGCGGCTGTTCGGGAACTCCGGGCCGCTCGACGCGGACGAGGACGACATGGGCGCCGGCCGCGCGGAAGGTGCCCGCCAACTCCTGTGCGGTCGTGAGGACTTCGGCGCCCTTGCGGGGCTCCAGGGGCAGCGCGACGATCCGGTCCATCAGATCGACGAGGACGAGGGCGCTGCGCGCGGGGTCGAGCGCGAGGGGTGCGGTCATGACGGAACGTTATCCGCCGTCAGCCCTCCGTACCGGAAATCCGGATCAACAGGTCCGTGAAACGGTCGCGTTCGGCCGGCGACAGCGGGGCCAGCAGCTCGTCGTTGGCCTTCCGGGCGGCCTTCTCGCAGCGCTTCAGCAGCCGCGCGCCGGCGTCGGTGAGCGAGACCGCGTTCTTGCGGCGGTCGCGCGGATCGAGGTCGCGTACGACGAGTCCTTCGACCTGTAGGTCGTTGAGGACACCCACCAGGTCCTTGGGGTCCAGTCCGACGCCGCGCCCGATGTCGGCCTGGGCCACGGGCTGGAGGTCCCGGACGGCGGAGAGCACCACGTGGTGCCACATCTTGATGCCCTCGGCCGCCAGCGCGTCGGCCACCAGGCCCCGCCCCCGGGCGGCGGCCCGGCCGAGCAGCCAGCTGGGGAGGGAGCGGATCTCGGCGAGGGGGGCTTCGGACATGGGCGGAGCCTAGCAAGAAATCCATAGGGACTCCCCATGAAAATTCGTTGGACTTCCCCACGATCTCGCTCATATCATGGGGGCTCCCAACGATCTCTGGAGGTGCGATGCGCCGCATCCGGTACGAGTCGACCGGTGGCCCCCTGTTCCTGGAGAAGGCCGAGGTCCCCGAGCCCGGGCCCGCCGAACTCCTGGTCCGCTGCGAGGCGATCGGCGTCACGCTCCCCGTGGTCCGCAAGGTCACCGAGGCCGCCGAACCGATCCCCCTGGGCGGCGAGATCGCGGGCGAGGTCGTGGCCGTCGGCGGTGGCGTGACGCGCTTCCGTGTCGGCGACCGGGTGACCGGGCTCTGCTTCGGGCACGGTTACGCCGACTTCGCGCTGCTGCACGAGGCCATGGCCTCACCGGTGCCGGGCGCCGCCTCCGCCGTCGACGCGGTCGCGCTGGTCCGCAGCGGCCTCGTGGCGTACGGCGCCCTGGACGCCGCCCGCCCCGTGCCGGGCGAGGCCGCCCTCGTCACCGCCGGGGCGAGCGGAGTCGGCCACCTGGCGGTGCAGTTGGCCCGCGCCCGGGGTGCCGGGCGGGTCGTGGCGGCCGTGTCGGACGCGGCGAAGGCCGACTTCGTACGGTCCCTGGGCGCCGACGAGGTCGTCCGGTACGCCGACGAGAGCTGGGGCGAGCCCGTCGACCTCGTTCTCGACGCCGTCGGCGGCGATCTGCTCACCCCGGCCCTCGCCGCGCTCGCCCCCGGCGGCCGGCTCGTGGCGTACAGCTCGGGCGGCGGCACCATCCAGGCGTACGACCTGCTGGTCGGCGGCAAGTCCGTGATCGGCTTCCAGATGGCACGGATCGCCCGCGGGGAACCGGAGTCGTACGAGCGGTGGCGGCAGGAGCTGTGGCGGATGTTCGGACAAGGGACGCTGAAGCCCGCCGTGCACGCGGAGTTCGCCCTCACGGACGCGACCGCGGCGCACGCGGCCATCGAGACGCGGAGCAACCTCGGAAAGGTCGTACTCCGACCGTGACGGCCCGAGTCGGGCGCACCGACTGATCACACCGCACCGCCGTCCCCGAGGCCCCATGGACCCGGTGAGCGACAGCCACTAACGTCCCGGGCGTGCCCGACGACGGACGAGCACGACAGCGCACGGGAACGGGGCTCGGTCTGGTGCTGGCCCTGGTTCTCGGGGCCGTGCTGCTCACGGCCCTGCCCAAGGACGAGGACCGGCGCGAC
>JABFXD010000717.1 GCA_013361925.1 Streptomyces sp.
AATTAATGATGTTCACACCCCACCCGCATTCCCTCCACGTCTCCTCCCGGCTAGGTTCGAGCCGTCAGCGGGCCCTTGTTCTGGAGCGCAACGCCCAGGGGCCCGCTTCGAATGTGGGGAAACACATGAGAAAGCTCGCCATCGGCGCCGCCGTGACCGGCGCCCTGGCTCTGTCCGCGCTGGCCGTGCCCGCCGCACAGGCCGCCACGCCGGACCTCGTCTTCGCGGACGTGACCGTCAACAACGGCAAGGCGATCACCGTCGGCACCTCGAAGGAGGTGGAGGTCCCGGTGACGTACACCCTGACCCGCCCCTCCGATCTGACGATCGACTACAAGAACAACGCCGCCGGCGTCATGATCTACCGCGGCCGCCTCGCGACCTCCGACAACGTGATCGAGGGTTCGTCCGCGCCGACCTGCACCACCACGGCGACGACCGACACCACGGTCACGGAGTCCTGCTCCGACACCTTCAGCATCGACCCGGAGTACGACCTCTTCGAGGCCGCGGACGCCACCACCTGGACGGTCGGCGGCTTCTACGGCCAGATCAACGCGGACGACGACGACTCGGACGACCACATCAGCCTCGAGTACGGCTACGCGGCCTGGGGCAACAAGGGCAGCGTCCAGCTCAAGCGCGCCGCCAAGGTCACCGTCAACGCCTCGCCGGAGCCGGTGAAGAAGGGCAGGACCATCACGGTCACCGGCAAGCTGAGCCGCGCCAACTGGGAGACGGGCTCCTACTCCGCCTACACCTCGCAGAAGGCCACGCTCCAGTTCCGCGCCAAGGGCTCGGACACCTACAGCACGGTCAAGACGGTGACGTCCTCAAGCACCGGCGCCCTGAAGACGACCGTGACGGCGTCGAAGGACGGCTACTACCGGTACGTCTTCGCGGGCACGTCCACGACGGCGTCGGCGAAGGCGACCGGCGACTACATAGACGTCCAGTAGTCACAGCTCCCCCTCCCACCGCCCCGGCAGGTAACGACTCCGTTTCCCGCCGGGGCGGTTTCTTCTGCCCCTCTTGACTCCCCCTCGGTCCAGACCTATGTTCCTCGCATCCGATAGGAAACCTTCCTAACAGTCATAATCCGTAGAGTCTGCTGCGGAACAGTCCCGGGAGAGGGGTACACATGGCCGGCACCCCGCGCACACTCCGCGCGATGAACGACCGCGCCGCCCTCGACCTCCTGCTGGAGCACGGGCAGCTGTCCCGCACCCGGATCGGCAAGCTCACCGGCCTGTCCAAGCCGACCGCGTCCCAGCTCCTCGCCCGGCTGGAGGCCGCCGGACTGGTGCTCGCCGGCGGCACCACCGAGGGCAGGCCCGGCCCCAACGCCCAGCTGTACGAGGTGAATCCGGCCGCCGCCCACGCGGCCGGCCTCGACGTCACCCCCGAACGCGTCCTCGCCGCCGTCGCCGACATCACCGGCCGCACGGTCGGCTCGTACGAACTGCCCACCCCTGGCAGGCGGACCGGCACCCCGGTCGTCCAGCAGGTCACCGACGCCCTCGACGGCGCCGCGAAGGCGGCGGGCCTGGCCCGCGCCGACGTGCACCGCCTCGTCATCGGCACCCCCGGCGCCTTCGACCCCAACACCGGCCGACTGCGCTACGCCTCCCACCTCCCCGGCTGGCACACCCCGGCCCTCCTCGACGAGATCGCCGCCGCGCTGCCGATGCCGGTGGAGTACGAGAACGACGTCAACCTCGTCGCCGTCGCCGAACAGCGGCTCGGCGCGGCCCGCGGCCATGAGGACTTCGTCCTCCTCTGGAACGAGGGCGGTCTCGGCGCCGCGCTCGTCCTCGGCGGCCGGCTGCACCGCGGCTGGACCGGCGGCGCGGGCGAGGTCGGCTTCCTGCCGGTGCCGGGCACCCCGCTGGTACGGCAGGTCACCAAGGCCAACAGCGGCGGCTACCAGGAGCTGGCCGGTTCCCAGGCCATCCCCCGGCTCGCCCGCGAACTCGGCGTCGACGACATCCCGAGCGGCCCGTACGCCGAGGTCGCCGCCGCCCTCGTCGCCCGCGCCGCACACTCCGAAGACCCCGCCCACCAACAGCTGCTGGAGACGTACGCGACCCGCCTCGCCACCGGTCTGGCCTCGCTCGTCTCCGTCCTCGACCCCGAACTCGTCGTCCTGAGCGGCGCTTCCCTCACCGCCGGCGGTGAGCCACTGCGTTCACTCGTCCAGTCCGAACTGGAGGAGCTGGCCGCGGCCCGCCCCCACCTCGTCGTCGGCGACGTATCCGAACAGCCCGTGCTGCGCGGCGCGCTGGAGAGCGCGCTGGCGGCCACCCGCGACGAGGTCTTCGACACCTCGCGCTGACCCCTCCTCCCATCCCCTTTCCCCGCCCCAGGGAGACTTCGCCATGCCCAACCGCGCCCGAACAGCGGCTTTTGCCCTGCTTTCCTCTCTCGCCCTGCTGACCACGGCGGCCTGTACCGGCCAGTCCACCTCCGGCGCCGACGACGACGCCAACGCCGAGACGACGATCAACTTCTGGCACGCCTGGAGCGCGCCGAACGAGGTGAAGGCGGTCAAGTCCCTGATCGCCGGCTTCGAGAAGGCGCACCCCAACATCCACGTCAACGTCGTCGGCAACATGACGGACGACAAGATCAACCAGGCGCTGCGCGCGGGCGGTTCCAAGGCGCCCGACGTGATCTCGTCCTTCACCACCAACGCCGTCGGCAAGTTCTGCTCCTCCGGTGCCCTGGTCGACCTCAACCCGTTCTTCGAGAAGGCGGGCGTCGACCCCGCCAAGACCTTCCCGACGGCGATGAACGAGTACACCCAGTTCGAGGGCAACCGCTGCACGGCTCCCCTGCTCGGTGACGCGTACGGCCTCTACTACAACAAGACCGCGTTCCAGAAGGCCGGCATCGCCTCCCCGCCGAAGACCTGGTCCGAATTCGAGTCCGACGCCAAGAAGTTGACGATCCCTCAGGGCGACAGCTTCAAGCAGCTCGGCTTCATGCCGAACTACCACGGCTGGGAGACCACGACCGAGCACTACATGGGTCAGTTCTCCCCCACGTACTTCGACAAGAGCGGCAAGTCGACGGTCGCGACGGACCCGGCGGTCGCCGCCGCCTTCACCACGCAGAAGAAGCTGGTCGACGAACTCGGCGGCTACACCAAGCTGGAGAAGTACCGCTCCAAGCTGGGCGACGAGTGGGGCCCCAAGCACCCCTTCCACACCGGCCAGGTGGCCATGCAGCTCGACGGCGAATGGCGCCTGGGCATGGCCCTGGAGGCCAAGCCCGACTTCGAGATCGGCGTGGCCCCGCTGCCCGTGCCGGACGACCGGGCCGACCAGTACGGCAAGGGCTACATCACCGGCACGATCACCGGCATCGCCGCCACCAGCAAGAAGCAGAACGCGGCCTGGGAGCTGGTCAAGTACATCACCACGGACACCGACGCGGTCGTGGGCTTCTCCAACGCCATCCACAACGTGCCGTCGACCCTCGCCGCCCTGAAGTCCCCGAAGCTGAAGTACGACCCGCGCTTCAAGACGTTCCTGGACATCGCGGCGAACCCCGACTCCACGACCAGCCCCGCCTCCCTCAACGGCGGCGTGTACCTCACCACGATCCAGAACCTGGGCTACGACTACGAGAGCGGCAGGACCAAGGACCTCAAGGCGGGTCTGGCCGCCGCGGCCCAGCAGATCGACACGGACATCGCGCAGGCGAAGTAGCCATGAGCACCGTCACGTTGGCGTCGAAACGCCGCCGAGCGGCCCTGCGTACGGCCGCCTTCATGTCCCCCTGGCTGATCGGCTTCGCGGTCTTCTTCGCGTACCCGATGATCTCGACGCTCTACTTCTCCTTCATGCACTACGACGGCTTCAGGCCGCCGACCTGGAGCGGGACGAAGAACTGGACCTACGTCTTCGAGCACTACCCCTACTTCTGGCCGGCCCTGCGCAACACCCTGTGGCTGGTGGTGATCACGGTGACCCTGCGCGTCCTCTTCGGACTGGGCATAGGTCTCCTCATCACGAAGATCAAGACCGGCACGGGCGTCTTCCGCACCCTCTTCTACCTGCCCTACCTGGCCCCGCCGGTCGCGGCGACGATGGCCTTCGCCTTCCTCCTCAACCCCGGTACGGGCCCGGTCAACTCGATCCTGGAGAAGGTCGGCATCCCGGCCCCGGGCTGGTTCAACGACCCCAGCTGGTCCAAGCCGGCCCTCACCCTCCTGTTCCTGTGGGGCGTGGGCGACCTGATGGTCATCTTCATGGCCGCGCTGCTGGACGTACCGAAGGAGCAGTACGAGGCGGCGGAGCTGGACGGCGCCTCGTCCTGGCAGCGCTTCCGCTACGTCACGATCCCCAACATCTCCCCGATCATCATGTTCGCGGTGGTCACCGGGGTGATCGCGGCGATGCAGTGCTACACCCAGCCCCTCGTCGCCGGAAAGGTCGCCTCGGGCGTGATCCAGGGCGCGGGCACCATGTTCGAGCCCGGCTACCCGGAGAAGTCGACCCTCACCCTCCCCCAGCTCGTCTACAACCTGGGCTTCCAGCGCTTCGACTACGGCTCCGCCTGTGTGGTCGCCCTGGTCCTCTTCGCCCTCTCCATGGCCTTCACCGCGTTCCTGATGCGGCGCCGCGGCGGTCTGATCCAGGCAGGTGACTGACAGATGACCCAACTACTGGACAGGCCGGTGGAGTTGAAGGAGACGACCTCCCCGGCCGAACGCACGGCCCGCCGCAAGGCGCTCCTGGAATGGATAGCGATCCACTCCCTCGGTATCGCAGCGGCCCTGTTCTTCACGCTCCCCTTCGTGTTCGTCTTCCTGACCTCGCTCATGAGCGACGACCAGGCCCTGAGCCGCGACCTGATCCCGCACACCTGGGAGTGGTCCAACTACCAGAAGGTCTTCGACACCCCGGGCTTTCTGACCTGGTGGAAGAACACGCTGCTCTACGCCGGCGCCGGCACCGTCCTCGTGGTGGTGTCGTCGATCCCCGTGGCGTACGCGCTGGCCAAGTTCCGCTTCCGGGGCCGCAACCTCTCCCTGATGCTGGTCATCTCGATGATGATGCTGCCGCCCCAGGTGGTGGTCATCCCGATGTACCTGTTCTGGGCGAAGCAGCTGGACCTCTCGGGCACCCTGTGGCCGCTGATCATCCCGCTCGCCTTCGGGGACGCGTTCTCGATCTTCCTCCTCCGCCAGTTCCTGATGACGATCCCGAACGAGTATCTGGACGCGGCGAAGGTGGACGGGTGCGGCGATCTGCGCACCCTGCTGAAGGTCGTCCTCCCCATGGCGAAGCCGGGCATCGCCGCGGTGGCCCTCTTCCAGTTCTTCAACGCCTGGAACGACTACTTCGGCCCCCAGATCTACACCTCGGAGAACCCCGGTGCCTGGACCCTCAGCTACGGCCTGGAGTCCTTCAAGGGCGCCCACCACACCGACTGGAACCTGACCATGGCCGCGACCGTGCTGGTCATGGCCCCCGTGATCCTCGTGTTCTTCTTCGCGCAGAAGGCGTTCGTGGAGGGTGTCACGCTCACCGGAGTAAAGGGTTGAACACCGAATGAAACTCACCGTGGTCGGCGGAGGCTCGACCTACACCCCCGAACTCATCGACGGCTTCGCCCGTCTGCGGGACACCCTGCCCATCCAGGAACTGGTCCTGATGGACCCGTCCACCGAACGCCTGGACCTCATGGGCCCCCTGGCCCGCCGCATCTTCGCGCGCCAGGGCCACCCGGGCCGCGTCACGACCACCGCCGACCTCGACGCGGCCGTGGAGGGCGCCGACGCGGTGCTCCTCCAGCTCCGCGTGGGCGGCCAGGCGGCCCGGCAGCAGGACGAGACCTGGCCCCTGGAGTGCGGTTGCGTGGGCCAGGAGACCACGGGAGCGGGCGGTCTGGCCAAGGCCCTCCGCACGGTCCCCGTAGTCCTGGACATAGCGGAACGGGTCCGCCGCACCAACCCGGACGCCTGGCTGATCGACTTCACCAACCCGGTGGGCATCGTCACCCGGGCCCTCCTCCAGGCGGGCCACAAGGCAGTCGGCCTGTGCAACGTGGCGATCGGCTTCCAACGCAAGTTCGCGGCCCTCCTGGACGTCGCCCCGTCCGAGATCCACCTGGACCACGTGGGCCTGAACCACCTCACCTGGGAGACCGGCGTACGGCTCGGCGGCCCCGACGGCAAGGACGTCCTGCCCGAACTCCTCGCGGCGCACAGCGAGTCGATCGCCGCCGACCTCCACCTGCCCCCCGCCCTGATCAACCGGCTCGGCGTGGTCCCCTCCTACTACCTGCGCTACTTCTACGCCCACGACGAGGTCGTACGCGAACTGCGCACCAAGCCGTCCAGGGCCGCCGAAGTAGCGGCGATGGAACAGGAACTGCTGCACCTGTACAGCGATCCCACCCTCGACGAGAAGCCGGCCCTGCTGGCCCGACGCGGCGGCGCCTACTACTCGGAGGCGGCCGTCGACCTGGCGGCGGCCCTGCTGAGCGGAGGGGGAAGCCCGTACCAAGTGGTGAACACACTCAACCGGGGCACCCTGCCCTTCCTGCCCGACGACGCCGTGATCGAGGTCCAGGCGGCGGTCGACCGCAGCGGCCCCCGCCCCCTTCCCGTGGCCGCCATGGACCCGCTGTTCGCGGGGCTGACGGCACACGTCACCACCTATGAGGGCCTCGCCCTGGAGGCGGCCCTGCACGGCGGCCGGGACCGCGTCTTCAAGGCGCTCCTCGCCCACCCCCTGATCGCCCAGTACGAGTACGCCGAGACCCTCACCGACCGACTGATCGCACACAACCGGGAGCATCTCGCGTGGGCATGACGGCACGTGTCCTCGCGATAGACGCGGGCAACAG
>JABFXD010000271.1 GCA_013361925.1 Streptomyces sp.
CCACGCCGCCCCGTCCGCACCGCCGCGTCCACATACGCGTCCCGGCTCTCCGTGAACAGCCGCGCGTCCTCCAGGTTCCGGGCGATCAGCGCGGCGATGGAGGCGATGCTGTGGCTGATCAGCTGCGGATTGCGGAAGTCCTCCGTGATCACCGGGAGGTCCTCGCCGAAGGACCAGTACGCCGAGTAGGGCACCGTGCAGTTGTCGAGGACCCGCTCGACGGGGGACCCGTCCGGTACCCAGGCGTCGTAGCTGGGCTTCAGATCGCCGCGCAGCCTGTCACGCCATTCCGCCGCCCGCTCGTACTCCTCGCTCAGGTCGAAGCGGCAGAGCAGGGGCAGGGTGAGGAGGCGCGAGCGGTCGTAGGGAAGTCCGTTGCGGGCGACGGCCGCGCGTCGCACCACGTCCAGCACACCGTCGACGTTCTGCTGGTTCGCGGTGAAGGCGAAGGCGAGGATGTGCGGCAACTGTGACGTGCAGATGCCGCCGGAGTCCGAGATCCCCGTCCGGCTGTCCACGAAGACGACGTCGTACGAGTCGATCCAGCGCTCTCGCCACTCCTCCAGCACGTTGCCGAAGTCGCGCTCCCGGTACAGCGCGTCCCAGTCGATGCTCTGCACCTTCGCCACGTAGTCGTCCCCGACACCCCCCGCGGGGATGAGATCGAGGGTCGCTCCGCCGGGCAGGTTGACCTGCGTGACGTCGTCGAGCGCCCCCACCCGTTCCCCCTCCCGCACCCGCAGCACCATGTCCGTCAGCCCGCTCCGGGGGACGGACATGAACGGGCGGAAGTAGTAGTGCAGGCCGGGGGCTTCGAGGTCCCAGTCGATGCACAGGACCCGGTAGCCCCACTGGGCCAGCAGCACGGCGGAGTTGGAGAGCAGGAAGCTGCGCCCCACGCCGCCCTTGTAGGAGTAGAACGTCGCGATCCGGCCCTGGGCCTGGGTCATGGTCATCACAGCCTCGGTACGGAGTTCTGCGCGGACTCCGCGTGGGCGGGCGGCCGGACGATCGGCCAGCCCTCCTGCCACTCGGGCGCGCACGCGAGACAGGCCGCGACCTCCTCGGCGACCGTACGCATCCGGTCCTGGAACCCGAGATAGGCGGGGGTGTCCCGGAACTGGGGCCCGTCGTAGCCGTACTTGGTGAGCTCCTTGTACTGCTGGATCTTCTGCGCCTCTTCGGGGAAGTGGTCGCCGTCCATGAAGTTGATCGGGTACACGAGGGTCGGCGCCTGGCCGTTCGCCGCCGACAGCGACTCCTGCCGGCGCTGCATGCTCTTCCACTCCGCCATGCACCACTCCGAACGGAAGTACGGCGGCGACCAGATCGCCACCAGGCAGCGACTGCGCAGCAGCGCCTGCTCCAGCCGTTCCGGCCACGCCGAGCCCGCGGGTATCTCGAAGTCGACGAAGATACGGGGGTCGTTGGGGAGCAAGTCCTCCAGATACAGCTGGAGTTCGCGGCTGAAGTGGTTCTTCACCCAGTCCCGCACATGTCCGCGATGGCTGTAACTGATGAAGACGTCGTAGTCGTAGTCCACCGTGCCCCCTCCGGCGTGCCGCACGGCGCAAATCTAGGGCAGGAAGGTCAGTTACGTCCTGACCTTCCTGCCCTGGAGGGAAGCAAGCCCGCCTAGAGGGTGACCTGCACCCCGCCGAACGTCACCACCAGGCTGCCGTTCGAGGCGAACGACCAGCCGAGGGCGCCCGCGTACGAGGAGCAGCGGGAGCCGTTGGTGCCGGACCAGAACTGGTTGGAGCTGTCGGCGTCACCGACGTACCGGTCGTTCGCACCGCTGTTGCAGGAGGTGTTGGAGCGGAAGACCGACGTACCGGTCTCGAAGTTGAAGTTGCGTTCCGTGTTGGCGACGGACACGTTGCTCGTGATGGTCATCTTGCCGGGGTTGCTGTTGTACGTGAACCCGTGATGCCCGTTGCCGTAGGCGATGCTGTGCTGGACGACGTGGTTGACCGCGATGTCGTCGCCGCCGAGCTTGTAGCCGTTGCGGTCACCGTTGCCGGCCTGGGAGCCGTCGCTCAGGGTCCCGTTGCCGTACGACAGCGAGTACTCGATGGTCACCGGGCCGATCGCGCCGGTGTCCGTCTTGGTGTACAGGTCCCAGCCGTCGTCGATGTTGTTGTGCGAGACGGCGTACCGGAAGACGTTGCCCGTGCCCGTCGTCAGCTTCGCCGCGAAGCCGTCCGCGTCCTCGCCGTCGGAGTCGGCGTTGTCGTGCGACTCGGCGCTGAGGATGAGGTTGTTGGACGGCCACTCGCTGCTCGGCGTGGAGGAGGCGATGCGGCCCAACTGGAGGCCCGTGTCACGGTTGTAGCGGGTCACCGTGCGCTCGACGACGTTGTTGCTGCCGCCGACGTAGATGCCGTTGTCGCCCGCCCGCTCGACGACGAGGCCGTAGAGCCGCCAGTAGTTGGCGTTGAGCTGGATGCCCCGGTTCGACGAACTCTCGCTCTGGGCCGAGAAGTTGAGGACCGGCGTCTCGCCCGGGTAGGCGGACAGGAGGGTGCGGGCGCTGGACGTGCCGTTGCTGCCGGCCGGGATCGTCACGGTGGACGAGTAGTTGTACGTACCGCCGCGCATGTAGATCGTGCCGCCGGAGGTGATGCGGCTGATCGCGGAGGTGAGGGTGGTCGGGGCGCTCGCCGTGCCGGCCGCGCTGTCCGTGCCGGTGGGCGAGACGTACAGGGCGCTGGAGGAGGGCGGGGTGGTGGTGCCCGAGGTCTCCACGTCGATGTAGTCGATGTTCGCCAGACCGCCCGCGCTGGTCGGGTTGAGGCGGATGGTGTTGCTGCCCGCGTTCACCGGCACGGTGAACGTCTTCGTCGCCCAGGTCGTCCACGCGCCGGTGCCCTCGAAGGAGGCCGAGGCGGAGGTCGAGCCGTTCACGACCACGTCCGTGGCGCGGGCCGTGGTGGTGCCGTTGGCGAACCGGACGCTGACGGTCGCGGTGCCCGCGGCGGAGGCGGTCACGGTGAACTGGTTGTAGGCGCCGGACGCGTTGGTGCCGTTGCAGTAGCCGGAGCCGGAGTAGCCGGTCCACTCGGTCTCGACGGCGCCGGTGCACACGGCCGGCGAGGTCTCGGCCTCGTAGCGGGTGGTGGCGGCGTTCGCCGTGGTGCCGGAGAGGGCGACCAGGGTGCCGGCGAGCAGGCCGACGGTGGTGGCCATGGAGGCGGTGATGCGTCTCGTACGGGGACCGGAGAGCTTGGTCATGGGGCCGTGCCCTTTCTGTTGCGGGTTGGGTGTGGCAACGTGGCGTGTCGCGTTCGCCGTCACATTCGCGTGAATGAACGCGAAGGCACACGCCACGTTGCGTCGCACCTCTTCCAGAGAGGGGAAAGCGCTTTCTCCGGACCGTAAGGGCCTGCTGTGTACGCGTCAATAGACGTGTACGTGATTGCTGTTCATGACCATGAACTTTCGAGCGGGCGGGGGTCAGCTCTCCGTGGCCTTGGGCGCCGCCTGCTGCACCACCTCGAAGGACCACAGCGTCGCCCCGGTCGCGGCGGGCTTGGGCCGCTCACCACCCTCGGTGCCGGTGCCGGTGCCGTTGCCGCCGTGGGAGGCCTGGGCCATCCCGGCCCTCCACTTCTCGAAGTCCTCCTCGCTGCGCCAGCGCGTGTACACGAGGTAGGTGTCGGTGCCCTCGACGGGCCGCAGCAGCTCGAACCACTCGAAGCCGTCCGAACCCTCCACGGAACCGGCCCGCGCGGCGAACCGCTTCTCCAGTACCTCGCGCTGTTCCGCCGGGACGGTGAGTGCGTTGATCTTGACGATGCTCATGGGGCCATTGTCGCCGCAGGGGGCTCCTGAGCCGCGGCGGGCCGGGCGCGGAACGTGCGGCGGTAGGTGTCCGGCGGGACGCCGACCGTGCGGTGGAAGTGGCGGCGCAGGGTCGTGGCGGTGCCCATGCCCGTAGCGGTCGCGATCGTGTCGACGCCGTCGTCGGTGGTCTCCAGCAGCTCCTGGGCGCGGCGGATGCGCTGGGTCAGCAGCCACTGGAGCGGGGTGGTGCCGGTCGCGGCCCGGAAGTGGCGGGTGAGGTGGCGCGAGCTCATCCCCGCCCGGCGGGCCAGATCCTCCACCGTCAGCGGTTCGCCGAGGCGTTCGATCACCCAGGGCAGCAGCGCGGCGAGCGGATGGTCGTCGCGGGCGGGGACCGGCGCGGCGACGAACTGCGCCTGTCCGCCGGCCCGGTGCGGGGGTACGACCAGTCGGCGGGCGGCGGCGTTGGCGACCGACGATCCGTGGTCCTGTCGTACGAGATGCAGGCACAGGTCCATCGCGGCGGCCTTCCCGGCGGAGGTCAGGACGGTGCCGTTGTCGACGTAGAGGACGTCCGGGTCGACCTCCACCTCGGGATGGCGGGCGGCCAGTTCGTCGGTGTGCGCCCAGTGCGTGGTCGCGCGTCGGCCGTCCAGCAGCCCGGCCGCGGCCAGCACGAACGCGCCCGTGCACAGGGACGCCACCCGCGCCCCCGCCTCATGGGCCGCGCGCACCGCGTCGACCAGCTCGCCCGGCGGGTCCACGTCGACGTCCGCCCAGCCCGGCACGATCACGGTGTCCGCGTCCCGCAGCCGCTGAAGCCCATGGTCGGGTTCGAGCAGGAACCGGCCGACCCGGACCGGGGCCGAGCCACAGACGCTCACCTCGTACCAGGGGACGGTCACCCCGTCCGGTACGGCGCCGAACACCTCGTACGCCAGGGAGAGTTCGAAGTGGAGCATGCCGTCGGTGACGGCGAGGGCGACGGTAGGGGCCATGTCCGGAATTGTACGGGGCATGTCGTTCCAGACACTCACGGTGGAGCGAGGTCGGCGCCCAGGATGGTCGTCAACGGATCAGCCGGGCAGAAACTGGGGGAGTCATGGGAGCGGGAGCCGGTCAGAAGGTCGCGGTGTTCGGGGCGTACGGGCACACCGGGCGCTTCGTGGTGGCGGAGTTGGCGGCACGCGGATTCGTGCCGGTCCTCTCCGGCCGCGACGCGGAGAAACTGAAGGTCGTGGGGGTCGAGTACGACGTGGAGGCGCGTCCCGCGTCGGTCGACGACCCGGTCTCACTGGACCGTGCGCTGGCCGGTGCCGCGGCCGTGATCAACTGCGCGGGGCCGTTCGCGACGACCGCCGCGCCGGTGATCGAGGCGGCGCTGCGGGCCGGGATCCCGTATCTGGACGTGGCGGCGGAGATCGAGGCCAACGTCGACACGTTCGCCGGCTTCGCGGACCGTGCCCGTGCGGCGGGCGTACCGGTCGTGCCCGCGATGGCCTTCTACGGCGGGCTCGGCGACCTGCTGGCCACGGCCGCGATGGGGGAGTGGACGGCGGCCGACGAGGCGCATGTCGCGTACGGCCTGAACAGCTGGCACCCGACGCCGGGGACGCGGATCGCGGGCGAGGTCTCGCGGGGGCGGCGGGACGGGCGGCGGGTGCGGTTCAGCGGGGGGCGGCTGGAGTACCGGGACGACGCGGCTCCGGTGCTGAAGTGGACGTTTCCGGAGCCGCTGGGGGCGCGGGAGGTCATCGGGGAGTTCACGATGGCCGACGTGGTGACCGTGCCCCGGCATCTGGCGATTCCCGAGGTGCGGACGTACATGACGGTCGAGGCGGCCCGGGACCTGGCGTCGCCGGAGACTCCGGCGCCGGTGGGGGGCGGGGCGGCGGACGGTGCGGACCGGCGGTCCGACCAGACCTTCCTGGTGGACGTGGTGGTGCGGTCGGGTGGAGACGAACGGCGGGCGGTGGCGCGGGGCCGGGACATCTACGCCGTGACGGCGCCGCTGGTGGTGGAGGCGACGGAGCGGGTGCTCTCGGGGCGGACGAAGGTGCGGGCGGGGGTGGTGTCGGCCGGGGAGATGTTCGACGCGGCGGACTTCCTGGGGGCGCTGGCGGACCATGTGGCGGTGGAACTGCCGTAACGGTCAGGCAAGTTGGGATGCACAGGCCGGTCACCCTTGACGTCGGGGTGACCGGTAGGCATCTTGGGAGCGCTCCCAGGCAGCTGGTCCTAGCCCGCCCCTCCGCTGTCCGAAAGCGCGCCTTCGTGGAAAGTGTGAGTGCTCATGCAGAGTCAGACCAAGCGCCGCCTGTCCCCGGCCGAGCTCGACGCCCTGCTGCGGGCCTCGGCGGGTACGGGCTGCCGGGTGGAGACCGAACTGACCGACGGCTGCTACAACACGGCCTACCGGGTCCGTCTGGACGACGGCCGCCCCGCGATCGTGAAGCTCGCCCCGCTGCCGGAGGTCCCGGTGCTGCGCTACGAGCGCGGCATCATGGCGACGGAGGCGATGGTGTACCGCCGCCTGGCCGAACTCCCGGCCGAGCGCCGAGTCCCCGGCCCCGAACTCCTCTACGCGGACGACGAGTTCCTCATGGTCTCGCTCCTGGAGGGCACGCCCTGGGACAAGGTGGCCACCGCCCTCCCCTCGACGGCGGCCGGCACCCTGCGCCGTGAACTGGGCGCGCTGACCGCCCACTTCAACACCATCACCGCGTCGGACGGCCGCTTCGGCTACCCGGCACCGGAGTCGGGCCTGTCGGCGCCGGACTGGCGGACGGCGTTCACGCTGATGGTGGAGGCGCTGCTGGAGGACGCGGCGCACTGGAACGCGGCCCTGCCCGAAGAGCCGGACACGATCCGCAAACTGGTGGCCGAGGGCGCCTACGCCCTCGACGAGGTCACCGTCCCCCACCTGGTCCACTTCGACCTGTGGCCCGGCAACGTCTTCGTCACCGACGGCCCCTCCCCCCGCATCACCGGCCTCATCGACCACGAACGCGCCTTCTGGGGCGACCCGGCGGCCGAACTGATCTCCCTGGCCTTCGGCGGCGACGCGGGCCCGA
>JABFXD010000464.1 GCA_013361925.1 Streptomyces sp.
CGAGCGCAACCGTGATCTCATCCTGGCCGCCGCCCGCCGCCTCTTCGCCACGGAAGGGCTGGGCGTGTCGATGGCCTCGGTCGCCCGCGAGGCGGGCGTCGGCAAAGCCACGTTGAGCCGACGCTTCGCCGGCCGCGAGGAACTCATCAACGCGGTCTTCGCCGACCGCATGGACGCCTACGCCGGAGCCGTCGCCGAGGCCCTGGCCGACCCCGACCCCTGGCACGGCTTCACGGGCTACATCCACGCCGTCTGCGCCATGCAAGCTGCCGATCGCGGCTTCGCCGACGTGCTGACCATGTCCTTCCCCACCGCCAAGGCGCTGGAAGCCCGTCGCACCGAGTCGTACAACGCTTTCCTCGAACTCATCGCCCGCGCCCGCAACAGCGGACACCTGCGCGAGGACTTCGTTCCGGAGGACCTGGTCATCCTGCAGATGGCCAACGCCGGCGTCATCGCCGCGGGCGGCGACTCCGCGCCCGACGCCTGGCGCCGCCTCGTCGGCCACATGATCCGCTCCTATGCCGCGCCCGGTGCCCCGATCCCCGACGTGCCCGCGGCGCCGGCGCCCACGGCCCTCTACCGCGCCATGGTCCGCCTCGCCCGAACCGGCCCGGGCTCCGTCCAGGCGGAGGCCTCCTCAGCCGACGGCGTGTGAGCTGTCGGGGGGCTTCAGCTCGGCCGGCGGAGTGACCTCCACACGGTCGGACCAGCCGTTGATGGCGCGTGCTGCTCCCTGCTGGACAAGCGCCAGTTGGCCTCCGGGGTCGGGTCGGGTACGAGGGCCGCGGCGGCGCCGACGAGGCCGACGGCTCGGGGCTGCTCGGCATGCGGCGCCGCGTCGCCGCGCTGGACAGCTCCATGGACGTGGCCGGCCCCGTCCGGGGCCGACCTTGATCAGTGTGGAGCTGCCGTGCGTGTGGTGATGGCCGCCCCGCTACGGCAGCCCCACCCGGCCAAGCCGTAGCGGGCGCGGTGTCGGCGGCAAGCGTCCACACGACGGTGTCGGTGTGTGGAGCCGTTGATGGTCGCGGTCACCATCACCGTGTTCTCGCCCGCCCGCAGCGTGACGTCGGTCCATCGGAAGATGCGGTCGCCGCCGCGCAGGGTCCCCGAGCGGGGTGCCGTTGAGGGTGGCGGTGACCTCGTCCGCGTCGGAGTGGACCTTCAGTTCGGTGTGCGCGTCGGTGCGCCGGGTCCAGCGGCGGCTGGTGATGTGGAGGGTGGGCGTGGTCGCCCAGTTGGCCTTGTACCAGTAGAAGGCGTCCTTGCGGATCTGCCGGTCGTGGGTGACCAGACCCTTGTCGTCGATGCCGGGCCGGCCTCCTTCGTTGCGGCCGTCGGAGGCGAAGCTGTAGTCCGCGTTCACCGGTGCGATGTCGGTGTCCCGGGCGTTGGTCACCCGCACCGCGATCACGTTGTCCGTGCCCGGGGCGAGCACGCCGGTGACGCCGAACCTCAGCGAGGCCAGCACTCCCCCGGGCGTCCCGCTGAGCACCTGTCGACGCGTGGGCGAACCTGGCATTCGAGAACTCCTCTTCCCTTGGACGAGTTGGGCGCGCTGCACGACGCGCAGTTCGGCGAGCTGGAGGTCGGTACTCGGTGGTCTCGTCGGCGGCCGGCGCGCCGAGCCGGGTGGCCTTAAGGCGCAGACAGCGGCCGGTGGCGGAGGTGAGGGCCCGCACTACCACCGTCGGCCGCCGCCGTGTCTCTGCGGCCTTCGGAAGGGGTCGGAGGTGTGCATCGATTCGAGAAGGCCGGGCTCGCCGAACTGGTCGCGAGCCCGGACGGGGGTCAGTTGATGCGGACGATCTTCCAGAGCTGGTCGTCGACGTCGAGGCTGTTCCACTGGATGACGGCCGCGCCGTCGGCGGTGGAGGACTGCGCGATTCCGGCGACGAGGGCGCTGTTCACGTTGCGGAGCCGGTAGTAGCCGTCACCCGCGTCGGTGAGGGTCCATTTCTGGGAGTCGGCGCTGGAGGCGGTGTTCTGGACGACGGCGGCGCCCGCGGTGCCGGAGGAGTCGCGGATGTCCAGGTTGAGGTTGCTGTTGACGTTCCTGATCGTCCAGGCTCCGCCGCCCGCGGACTGGAAGGTGAACAGCTGGCAGAAGCAGGCGGAGTTGCGCCACTGGTCGGCGGCCGTGTTGGTGGCGGTGGAGGCCTGCGGGATGTCGAGGTTCTTGCCGCTGTTCTTGTTGACCAGGACGTACTGACCGGTGCCCAGCGGCGGCAGGGCGGTCTGGGCGAGGTTCCAGCGCTGGCAGGCGCAGCCGGTGCTGCTCCACTGGGCGGCGCCGGTGCCGGTGGCCGTGGAGGCGTTGGGGATCTCCAGGAGCTTGCCGGTGACACGGTTGGTGATCGTGTAGCCGCCGGACTGGTGCGGGGAGACGGCCCACTCATGGTCGAGGGTGCCGTTGTCGTCCCACTGGAGGACCTTCGCGCCGTCGGCGGTGGACTGGTTCTCCACGCCGAGGACCTTGCCGCTGGCCACGTTGAGGATCTTGAAGTAGCCGGAGGACTGCTGGACGAAGCGCCACTGCTGGTCGCCCGCGCTGGTGGTCGCCTGCTGGGTGGCCGAGGTGCCGTTGGCGGTGGAGCCGCCCGCGATGGTGAGCTTCAGACCGCTGTTCGCGTTGGCGACGGTGTAGGTGGCGCCGTTCGAGATGCCGCCGCCCAGGTCGACGACGCTGTACGTCAGCGGGTTGACGCCGGTGCTGCGCGCGCGTCCTCCGCTGAACACCATCAGACTGTGGCCGTCGGGCAGCGGGAGCATGCCGCGGCTGTATCCGCCCGCGACATTGGAGCGCATGCGGTTCCAGGCGCCCGCGGCGCCGTTCTCGGTGTTGACGAACAGGTCGTCCTGGCTCTCGCCGCTCAGTACGAGGGTGCCGTTGGGGCCGCCGGTGGGCAGCCAGGTGATGAAGGGCGCGCCGCTCGGGATGACACCGTCGGTCGACCTCAGCACGTGGCCGGTGACGGAACCGAAGCCCTCCGGGTCGGCGGAGATCTTGTAGTAGACGGAGCACCTGCCCTCGGGGGCGTTGCAGTACTCGTAGCTCATCACGTAGTTGCCGTTGGGCAGCCGGGTGACCACCGGCATACCGGGCCGGTCCGCGTACGTGGGCATCGACACGTCGTCCACGACCGCGCCCCAGTTGCGCAGGTCCGTGGAGACCTGGTGCACGATCTCCTGGCCGTGCGCGGTGTCGCGCTGGTCGGAGTAGTAGACGACGAGCCGGTCGCCGGAGAGCAGGAAGTAGGGCTCCCACACCGGGGTGTGTCCGTTGCTGGATATCGCCTCGCCGCCGGTGGCGATGTTGGTGACGAACGTCCAGCTCTGCCCGCGGTCGGTGCTGGCGTACAGGTCGATCTTGGTCCCGCCCCGGTTGGCCGGCACGGAGTCACCGGCGGCCAGGATCGTGCCGGCGGGGAAGCCGCCCATGGCGCGGGGAAGTTCGAACAGCTCGGGCTCCCAGCGCATGCCCCAGCCGTTCTGGGTGTCGGCGACCTCGGAGATCTTCGTCCACGAGGTGCCGTTGTCGGTGCTGCGGTAGATCGGGAAGACGGGAGTGCCGTTGGTGTACTGCTCGAAGGTGGCGAGGATGGTGCCGTTGGCGGCGCCGTTGTGCTGCAGACGCATCGCGCGCGGATAGAACGTTCCGGGCGAGGGCGCGTCCGCGGGCGGGGTGTACAGCGTCTGCGAAGGGCGGGTCTCCGCCGCCGCACGGCCCGCGGCCGGCAGGGTCAGGGTCGCCACCGCGGCGAGCAGGGACACCATCAACGCCAGCAGCGTGCGGAAACATGGAGCGGCGCCGGGTCTGGCGCCTCGCTGTGCAGGGGACATGTGCGGCTCCGATGAGGGGAGGGGTGTTTCGGTCGAGGGGAAGGGGGTGTGTTTTGGTGCCCGCCGCTCCTGGGGCCAGAGGGGCCGGGGAACGGCGGAGTCCATGGGTGGGCGTGCGCGGGCGCGCAGGGGGTGGTGCCGTCACCGTGCGGGATCACCCCGCCGGTGACGGACAGCAGCGCGCGAACGCCCCGAGGGGGGTTGTGCGTCGGGCTCAGGTGGTGGTGCGTCGCGCCGTACGGCTCCGGCGGGACGGCGGGGGCGCGGTCGAGCCGCGGACGACGAGTTCGACGGGCGGCTCCCCCGCCTGCGGCGGTTCGGTGTCGGGCTGCTCGATGGCGTGCACCAGCAGGCCGATCCCCTCCCGCGCGGCGGCCTGGAACGGCTGCCGGACGGTGGTCAGAGGCGGGGACACATAGGCGAAGACGGGGTTGCCGTCGAAGCCGACCACACTCATGTCCTCCGGCACCCGGCGGCCCGCTTCCCGCAGGGCGTGGATCAGACCGATGGCCATCTCGTCGCCCGCGGCGAACACCGCGGTCACGGAGGTGTCCGAGGCGAGCGCGCGGCCCGCCGCGTACCCGGAGGCGGCGGACCAGTCGCCGTTCAGCAGCGGCGGTTCGTGCGCGCCCCGCGCCGCCAGTGCCGCCCGCCATCCCTCGATGCGGTCCTTCGTGGCGTACCACTGCCGGGGGCCGGCCAGATGATGGACGGTCTCGTGTCCCAGGTCCAGCAGGTGTTCGGTGGCGGCGCGCGCCAGGTCATGGGCGCCCACGCCGACGGTCAGCGTCCGGGAGGCGGTGAAGCCGGGTGCGGGTGGCGCTCCGACGAAGAGGACGGGTACGTCCACGCGGAGCGCGACCTCGCCTTTCACGATGGGTTCGGAGACGATGACGCCGTCCACGCCCTGTTCGAGGAGTGACTCGACGGCACCGGTGATGTCGTCCGGAGCGCCGTCCGGCGTGTTGACCACACGGAGCGTGTATCCGGCGTCCCGCACGGCCTGCTCGATGTGCACGAGCAGGGAGGCCGTTCCGAACCCGGCTGTACCGAGCGCAACGACGCCGATGGAGCGGGTGCGGCCGGACGCCAGCGCCCTGGCGGCCTGGTTCAGCCGGTATCCGAGTTCCTCGGCGGCCGCGAGAACACGTCGGCGGGCCTCGTCGGAGACGTACGGTTCGCCGTTGAGGACCCGAGAGACCGTCTTGCGCGACACTCCCGCGACCCGAGCGACGTCCGCACTGCGCGGCGCGGCGGAAGCCGCGGCGCGCTCCCCTTCTGGTGCCATGAAGTCTCCTTACAGCGTCATTCCCCATCGAACGACGCCACGATATGACCGCGCGGTCTGACCGCGCGGTCATATCTACGCAGTGAGCCCCACCGCGCGTCAAGATGTCGCACATCGTCTTTCTGGCCGGCAGATGTGCCGCGCAGGCCGTCACGGCCGGGTACGGGAGAGCAGCAAGGGGTGCGTTCTACCAGTTCAAAGCGCTAATGGCCGAACCGCCACCCCCGGGTCGGGAGGTTCGGAACAGATGCGCGACGCGGGCCCCGGACCTGACGCGCACAGAATGCGTGAGCCCCGAAGGCTTGACACCGACCCCGCACAACGTTCACGCTTCCTGGCATCTCGCCGATCGACTTTGTTCGATCGAGTTGATTTTTGGTCGCTTCATCGACCGCCCCTCCCCTCGCCATACCCGGCTGACGTGCCCTGCCCGTGTGCCGTCGCCCCCTCAGGAGCCGAAATGCACGTTTCACCCTCTGGTTCTCGCCTGTCCGGCACCAGCCGCAGATCCCTGCTGCGCGGCATGGGCGGCGCCGCCGTCCTCGGCGCCGGCATCCCCCTGCTCAGCGCCTGCGGCGGCAGCGGCGCCTCCTCCGACCCGAAGACCGTCACCCTCGGCTCCAACCAGTCCGACGCGGTGCCGAAGAAGGCGTACGCCGAGATCTACGCGGCCTTCAAGAAGCAGTCCGGCATCACGGTCGACGTGAACACCAAGGACCACAACACCTTCCAGGAGCAGATCAACGCCTACCTCCAGGGCACGCCGGACGACGTGTTCAACTGGTTCGCCGGCTACCGGATGCAGTTCTTCGCCGAGAAGGGCCTGGCCTCCCCGATCGACGACGTGTGGGCGAAGATCGGGGACAACTTCCCCGACGCGATGAAGAAGCTCAGCAGGGGCGGGGACGGCAAGTACTACTTCGTGCCGCTGACGACGTCCCTGTGGGCGGTCTTCTACCGCAAGAGCGTCTTCAAGCAGTACGGCTACGAAGTTCCCACCAGCTGGGACCAGTTCATCGCCCTGTGCAA
Organism: Streptomyces sp.; assembly: GCA_013361925.1. Taxonomy (GTDB): domain Bacteria; phylum Actinomycetota; class Actinomycetes; order Streptomycetales; family Streptomycetaceae; genus Streptomyces. The sequence goes on from JABFXD010000464.1 coordinate 6,164, forward strand.
GCAGATGCAGAAGGACAAGCTCATCCCCATCGCCTTCGGCGACAAGGACGCCTGGCCGGCGATGGGCACCTTCGACCAGATCAACTTCCGGCTCAACGGCTACGACTTCCACGTCGAGTTGATGGCGGGCAAGGCCTCCTGGACCGACGCCAAGGTCAAGGCGGTCTTCGACCACTGGTCGGAGATCCTGCCCTACCACCAGGACGGGTTCATGGGCCGCACCTGGCAGGACGCCGCGCAGACGCTGGTGTCGAAGAAGGCCGGCATGTACGTCTTCGGCTCCTTCGTGGCACAGCAGTTCACGGCCAAGGCCGACCTGGACGACCTGGACTTCTTCGCCTTCCCTGAGCTCAACTCCGCGTACGGCCAGGGCACCGTCGAGGCACCGACCGACGGCTTCATGCTCTCCAAGTCCCCCAAGAACAAGGCGGGTTCCGCCCAGCTGCTGGAGTACCTGGGAACCCCGGCCGCCGAGGGAATCTACGTCAAGTCCGACTCCAGCCTGGTGGCCTCCTCCCACAAGGCCGACACCGCCTCCTACACGGCGCTGCAGAAGAAGGCATTCGACATGATCTCCGGCGCCAAGAGCCTCACCCAGTTCATGGACCGCGACAGCCGCCCCGACTTCACCTCGACGGTGATGCAGCCCGCGCTCCAGAACTTCCTGCGC
>JABFXD010000180.1 GCA_013361925.1 Streptomyces sp.
CGTGGTGGCGGCGGCCGGGGGACGGCTGCTGCACGGGGTGCCGGCCCGGTTCACCGTCGGGGGCGGGCTGCTGCTGATCGGCGCCGGGCAGTTCTGCATGGCGTTCCTGGACGCCGGTTCGACGTCCACGGCGCTCGTCGCGGGGCTGGTGCTGGTGGGCGTGGGTACGGGCCTGGTGGCGCCCTCGGTCGCGGGGGCCGCGCTGGCCACGGTGGAGCGGGAGCGCTCCGGCATGGCCAGCGGCGCGGTCAACGCCTTCCGGCAGTTCGGGTACGCGCTCGGCCTCGCCTTCTTCGGCACGGTGCTCACCTCCCGGATGGCGGACTCGCTGCCGCGCGACACGGCTCACGCGCTGGCGGGCGGCGGGGCGGGAGCGCTGCGGGGCACCTTCCCCGAGCACGCGCTGCGGGCCGCGTTCGCCTCGGGGCTGAACACGGCGGCGGTGGCGGCCGGCCTGGTGGCGGTGACGGGCGGTGCGCTGGTCCTCGCGCTGCTCAGGACGCCGGGGGAGGCGCGGGAGGGTGTGACGGATCCGGGTGCGACGACGCTGACAGAGGAGACGGCGACACAGCGGAACTGATCATTCCGACGGCTCGCGCACGGGTTGCTCGGGTCGTACAGATTCGGTGGAGATTAGGGGCCCGAAACTTACTCAACCGTCAGTTTTCTGTCCGACCCTTCCCCATGTGAGCGCATTTTCCGGCGCTGACCAGCCGCTACCCGCACACCGCCGGAAACCGCACCCCCTCCCGCCCCGTCGACAGGTGGGGTAGCTTTCACGGCGCTGTGCGGAGCGCCGGACCAATGTCAGAGGGAGCGGGGAGCGGGGTTTGCGCGAGTTCACCAACCCTCCGTTGGCGTTGGCACCCCCGGTGGGCGGATTGGCCGACGTGGTGTTCGACCATGCCCAGGAGGACCCGCTGTGCGTGGCGCTGGGCCGCAAGGACGAGTCCGGACAGTGGCGGGACGTGACCTCGGCCGAGTTCCGCGACGAGGTGCTCGCCCTCGCCAAAGGACTGCTCGCCCGCGGCATCCGCTTCGGTGACCGGGTCGCGATCGTCTCCCGCACCCGCTACGAGTGGACCCTCTTCGACTTCGCCCTGTGGACGATCGGCGCCCAGGTGGTGCCGGTCTACCCCACCTCGTCGGCGGAGCAGTGTTTCTGGATGCTCTACGACGCCGAGTGCACGGCCGCGATCGTGGAGCACGAGGACCACGCGATGACCATCGCCACCGTCATCGACCGGCTGCCGCGACTGCGCGAGCTGTGGCAGCTGGACGCGGGGTGTGTGCAGGAGCTGTACGACGCCGGCGCGCACCTCGACGACGACGTGGTGCACCGGCACCGGCAGGCGGTCACCCCCGACTCGGTCGCCACCATCATCTACACCTCCGGCACCACCGGCCGCCCCAAGGGCTGTGTCATCTCGCACGGCAACTTCATGTACGAGGCGGACACCGTCATCCGGCGCTGGGAGCCGGTCTTCCACTCCAAGAAGGGCGACGAGGCGGCGACCCTGCTGTTCCTGCCGCTCGCGCATGTCTTCGGGCGGATGGTGCAGGTCGCCGCGATCCGCGGCAAGGTCCGCTTCGGCCACCAGCCGCAGATGAACGCCGCCGCCCTGATGCCCGACCTCGCCGCGTTCAAGCCGACGTTCTTCCTCGGGGTGCCGTACATCTTCGAGAAGGTGTTCAACGCCTCGCGCCGCAAGGCCGAGAAGGAGGGCAAGGCGGGCGCCTTCGAGAAGGCCGTCGACATCGCGGTGAAGTACGCGGACGCCATGGAGGCGAAGGCCTGGGGCATCGGGCCCGGCCCTTCGGCGGGTCTACGCGTGCAGCACCAGCTCTTCGACAAGCTCGTCTACTCCAAGATGAGGGCCGCGATGGGCGGCCGCATCAAGCAGGCGATGACGGGCGGTTCGGCCATGGACCGCCGGCTCGGCCTGTTCTTCGCCGGCGCGGGCGTGCACATCTACGAGGGCTACGGCCTCACCGAGTCGACGGCCGCCGCCACCGCCAACCCGCCCGAGCGCACCCGCTACGGCACGGTCGGACAGCCCATCCCGGGCATGACCGTGCACATCGCGGACGACGGCGAGATCTGGCTGCACGGTGGCAACGTCTTCCAGGGCTACCTCAACAACCAGAAGGCCACCGACGCGACCCTGCACGACGGCTGGCTCGCCACCGGTGACCTGGGCTCCCTCGACGAGGACGGCTACCTCACCATCACCGGCCGCAAGAAGGAGATCCTGGTGACCTCCGGCGGCAAGAGCGTCTCCCCCGGCCAGTTGGAGGAGCGCGTCCGGGACCATCCACTGGTCTCCCAGTGCATCGTCGTCGGCAACGACCGCCCCTATGTCGCCGCCCTGGTCACCCTCGACCAGGAGGCCGTCGAGCACTGGCTGGCGATGCGCGGCAAACCGCAGCTGACGGCGGCCGAACTGGTCCGGGACGCCGACCTGGAGACGGAGGTGCGACGCGCCGTGGTCGCCGCCAACACCCTGGTCTCCCAGGCCGAGTCGATCCGCACCTTCCGCATCCTGGCGCAGCCGTTCACCGAGGAGCACGGGCTGCTCACGCCGTCGCTGAAGCTGAAGCGCAAGGCGATCGAGAACGCGTACGCGGGCGAGGTCGAGGCGTTGTACAGGGCCTGAGGCGCTTTCCGGCGGATTCTGTCCTATTCCGCCGTCAGGAATGCATCCCCGCTCGTGATCGTTGACGATGGGAGTACCACCTGACGACAACCGTAAGGATCAAGAGCTCGTGAGCAGCAAGGTCCCCCCGATCATCCTGAACAACGGCGTCGAGATGCCCCAGCTGGGCTTCGGCGTCTGGCAGGTGCCGGACGACGAGGCGCAGCAGGCGGTCGCGACCGCCCTGGAGGCCGGGTACCGCAGCATCGACACAGCGGCGATCTACGGCAACGAAGAGGGCACCGGCAAGGCCATCACCTCCTCCGGCATCCCCCGCGAGGACGTTTTCGTCACCACCAAGCTGTGGAACAGCGACCAGGGGTACGACTCCACCCTGCGCGCGTTCGACGCCTCCCTGGAGAAGCTCGGCCTGGACTACGTGGACCTGTACCTGATCCACTGGCCGCTGCCGGCCCGGGACCAGTACGTCGACTCGTACAAGGCGTTCGAGAAGCTGCTCGCCGACGGCCGCGCCCGGGCGATCGGCGTCTCCAACTTCTACCCGGAGCACCTCGAGCGGCTCATCGCCGAGACCTCGGTCATCCCGGCGGTCAACCAGATCGAGCTGCACCCGCATCTCCAGCAGCACGCCAACCGTGAGTTCCACGCGGAGCAGGGCATCGCCACCGAGGCCTGGTCCCCGCTGGGCCAGGGCAAGGGCCTGCTGGAGGTTCCGGCGATCGTCGCCATCGCCCAGAAGCACGGCCGCACCCCGGCCCAGGTGGTGCTGCGCTGGCACCTCCAGCTCGGCAACGTGGTGATCCCCAAGTCCGTGACCCCGTCCCGGATCAAGGAGAACATCGAGGTCTTCGACTTCAGCCTGGACACCGAGGACCTGGCCGCGATCAGCGCCCTCAACGAGGACCGTCGTATCGGCCCGGACCCGGCGACGTTCGACATCGGCTGACGGCACGGCACAGCGGCGGGCCCGGACGGAGCACCGTCCGGGCCTTCGTCATGTCCGGGTACGGCTGGTCACCGTGGCGTACGCGCTGACCAGGATCAACGCGCACCCACCCCACTGCGCGACGGTCGGCCGCTCCCCCAGCACCGCCGCGCCCAGGATCAGCGCGCCGACCGGCGTGAGCAGCAGCAGGACGGCGCCGATGTGGCTCGGCAGATGCGGGGAGTTGAGCGCGACGAGCAGCCAGCCGATCATGCCGCTGCTGACCGCCGCCACGGCCAGCCAGCCCAGCGCGGTGGCGGACGGGGTGAGGTCGAGGGCGCCCCAGGCCCAGCCGCCGAGGGCGGAGAAGACGGTGGCGGACACCACGACGACGGTGTACGTCGTCACCACATGCCCCTCGAAGCCGCCGCGGCGGAGCAGGAACAGAAAGCCCGAGTAGCTCAGGGCGGCGAGCACGGCGTGGAGGGTGCCCGCCGCCGGGTCGCTGCCGCCGGCGCCCTGCTCGAACAGCCCGCCGGTGAGCACCACGCCGGCGCACAGCACCGGCAGCCACAGCAGAAAGCGCCGTGGCACCTGCTCACGGTCCACCGCCCACGCCAGCAGCGGCACCAGTACGACCTGCACATTGACCAGCACGGTCGACAGCCCCGCGCCCACCTCGGTGATGGCCCGCGACCACAGCAGCATGTCCCCCGCGAACAGCGCCCCGCCCGCGACGCCGTACAGCAGCTGACGCCGGGGCGGCGGACCCTCGCGGCGGTGTTCCGGCAGGGACAGCAGCACCAGCACGGGGACGCAGAGCAGACAGCGGTACAGGGAGGCCGTGCCGGCGTCCGCGCCGGACAGCTCGATGCAGACCGGCGACAGCGACAGCACCACCGCACCGACGGTCTGCCCGGCGCGCGGACCTCCGGGGAGCCGGGCCGTGAGCGGCTGCGGACGCTGCGTGGTGTCGGTGTCGGTGCGTGCCATGGTGCGGGATCCCTCCGACGGATACGTCGGCTACGACGGGCACGGGACCGCCCGTCTACCCGTCCAGCGGCGACGCATGCATCGGCCACCGACCCGCGCTCAGCTCAGTTGGGCTGCCCGATCGGCCGTACGACGACGGTGTTGACGTCGACTCCCTCGGGCTGCCGGATGGCCCACACGACGGAGTCGGCGAGCTGGTCGGCGGTGAGGAGATGGCCGGGCGGGAGGCTGCCGTAGCTGTCCCAGAACGGGGTCTCCACCCGGCCGGGCGCGACCAGGGTGACGCCGATGCCCCACTCGGTGACCTGGCGGCGGGTGTTCTCGGCGAGCCCGGTCACCGCCCACTTCGTCGCCCCGTAGATGTTGCCGGGCGTGGGCACGAACCCGGCGACGCTGCCGACCAGGACGATCCGCCCCCGGGTCTCCTTGAGGGCGTCGACGGAGGCACGGATCAGCAGCGCCGGGCCGAGGACGTTGGTCAGCACCATCTCGGTCCAGCCGGCCGGGTCCCCGTCGGCGACCGAATCATGAGTGGCCGTACCGGCGTTGGAGACCACGGTGTCGAGTCGGCCGAACTCCTTGAGGGTGCGGTCGACCGCCGACCGCACGCTCTCGTAGTCGGCGGCGTCGCCGACGAGCGTCAACAGGCCCTCGGGATTGCCGAGTTCCTCGGCGAAGCCACGCAGTCGCTCCTCGCCCCGGCCGGTGACGGTCACCCGGTGCCCGGCGTCGAGGAGTTGGCGTGCGACGGCGGCGCCGATGCCGCTGCCGCCGCCGGTGATGAGCGCGACCGGAGAATCGGTCATGACTACCCCCTGTTTTCGGTGAACGCCGCGCAGTAGATCACTTGGAGCGTTCTCGAAGTCAAGGAGGTAAGTGAGCGCCAGGCCGTCAGACCGGTCGGACCGCCGTGTGGACCGTGCGGGCCGCGAGGACGAACAGGTCGGGGCGGTGATGGAGGCTCGCCTTGTCCTCGGGGTCGACGAGCCGGTCGAGGGTGGCGCGGTCGTCGGCGTCGAGGCGCTCGCCGAGGACGTCCCGCATCCGGGTGAAGGCGGTGACGGCACACCGGCGGGCCCGGTCGGTGGTCGGGGCGGGCACGTCCAGCAGGAAACTGCGGGTGCCGGTGGGCTTCAGCCCCACCGACGTCATCAGCGCCGGCCAGTCCTCGATCTCGTCGACCGAGCCGGGCAACGCGGCCCGCATCTCGCCGAACCACTCCTCGTGCACCGCGTCGAGCCGGGCCTGGAGCCCCGGGCGGCCGATGCCGAAGTCGCGCGGCAGATAGCGGGTGGGCAGGTTGCCCTCCAGCAGGGCCAGCGTGCCGCCGGGCGCCAGCCGCGCGGCGAACGCGGCCAGGGCAGCCTTCTGGTCACCGAGGTGGTGCAGGCTCCAGCTGGCCCACAGCAGATCGGCAGGGTAGTCCAACTCGTCGAGCACGTCGGGCAGTTCACCGGCGAGGGTACCGAAACGGTCGGCGACGCCGAGCCGCCCGGCGCGCTCGCGGGCCCGCTCCAGAAGCGGCTCGGAGCTGTCGACGGCGACGACCCGGGCGCCGGGAAAGGTGTCGGCGAGCAGACAGGAGACGACCCCCGGCCCGCTGCCCGCGTCGACGACCAGCCCCGGCTCGGTCTGCCGTTTCGCGAGCCACGCCATGGCCCGCTCGTACAGGGGTGTGTACAGCTCGGCCTGGTCCTCCAGCATCGGGGCCATCTCGGCCCAGTCGATGTCGGCGTGGTCGTGGTGGGCGTGCCCGTGCTCATGCTGATGGTGGTCGTGCGCCATGGTGGTCACCCTCTCGTCCGTGTGCGGCCAGCGTGCGCCGACGCACCGGGGAGAGGCCAGAGCCGTTGCCGGGACGGCAAAAAACGGGGTGCGCCACATGCGTGCTCGCGGTCAGGATGACCCGATGGACGACGAGACGGTGGAGCGGTTCCTCCAGGACGGGTTCGTGAAGATCGAGGGCGCCTTCCCGCCCCGCGTCGCCGAGCACTGCGCGCGCCTGCTGTGGCGGGAGACGGGGTACGCCGCCGAGGACCCGGCGACCTGGAAGGACCCCGTGGTGTGGGTCGCCGACATGGCCCAGGGCCCGTTCGCGGCGGCGGTCAACTCACCTGTGCTGCATGAGGCGTTCGACGCCCTGGTCGGCAAGGACCGCTGGCAGTCCCGCTATTCGCTGGGCAGCTTCCCGCTCCGCTTCCCGCACGAGGAGGAACCGGACGACGCGGGCTGGCACATCGA
>JABFXD010000280.1 GCA_013361925.1 Streptomyces sp.
CCGACCTCGGCGAAGTCCTGGTGGACGGTCGTCAGGGGCGGCTGGAAGGACGACGCCTCGGCGATGTCGTCGAAGCCGATGACGCTGACGTCCTCGGGGACCCGGCGGCCACGCTCGTGAAGGGCGCGCAGCAGGCCCAGGGCCATCTGGTCGTTGGCCGTGAAGACCGCCGTGCACTCCTCGCGCGCGGCCAGCTCCAGGCCTGCCCGGTAACCGGACTCCGCCGACCAGTCACCCCGCACCAGCGGCGGCACCGGTCGGCCCGCCTCGGCGAGCGTGGCCTGCCAGGCGTCCGTACGGCGCTGGGCGGCGTAGGAGTCCTCGGGGCCGGCGAGGTGCCAGACCGTCTCATGGCCGAGGCCGAGGAGATGCTCGACGGCGGTGCGGGTGCCGCCCGCCTGGTCGGTGTCGACGACCGTATACCGCTCGCCCGCGTCGGAGTCGGCGACGACCACCTGGACATGGGGCGGGATGTTGATGGTGGCCGCGTCCAGGAGGTGCACCTCCATGATGACGATCACCGCGTCGACGGCGAGTTCCTCAAGGCGGGAGAAGGCGCCGCGGACCTCGTCCTGGGTGGGGACGGTGGCCTGCAACAGGGTCACCGCGTACCCCTCGGCCGCCGCCGCGGTCGCGATCGCCTCCAGGGTGCGGACGTTGCCGGTGGTGGAGAGGGAGAAGGTGATCACGCCGAGGGTGCGGAACTCGCCGCGTTTCAGGGCGCGGGCGGCACTGTTGGGACGGTAGCCCAGCTCCCGCATGGCGGCGAGGACCTGCTGTCGGGTCTCCTCGTTGACGCCCGCATAGCCGTTCGACACGCGGGAGACGGTCTGGGAGGACACCCCGGCCAGCCGTGCCACATCGGCCATCGAGACCGAGGGAGTGCCCACTCGGCGGCCCCGGCGCGGCGCCTGCGGCAGCGAGCTGTGCGTCGCGTCCATTTTCAACCCCCTGCCTCTCCTTGCATCGCTTTGATCACGATCCTCCAGGGGGACCCTTGACCTCTGTCAGCGGAGGAGTGTAGACATGCCGCCATCGGATGTTTACGTAAACATAACAGCTCAAGCCGCTTTTCCGCTGATCGATGTTTGCGTAAACATCACGGCCGCACCGCACGGGAGACCACCGCGGCGCGCGGGTTCCATGAGTGAACGAGCGAGGAACGATCATGACAACGCTGCAACCGCCGGCCGCCGCCGAGCCGCGCCCGGCACCGCCTCCGGCGAAACGGGACCGACGCTCCTGGACCGGGTGGGGGTTCATCGGCCCGTTCGTGGCGGTCTTCGCACTGGTCTTCCTCGCGCCCATCGCGTACTCGATCTACCTGAGCCTCTTCCGCAACCAGCTCATCGGCGGCAACCAGTTCGTCGGCCTGGACAACTACACCCAGGCGCTCAAGGACGACCAGTTCTGGCAGGCCGTCGGCCGGGTGGCGCTCTTCCTGGCCGTCCAGGTGCCGATCATGCTGGGCATCGCCCTGCTGGTGGCACTGGCGCTGGACAGCGGCCGGCTCTACGGCAAGAGCTTCTTCCGGATCACGATCTTCCTGCCGTACGCCGTGCCCGCCGTGGTCGCCACCCTGATGTGGGGCTTCATGTACGGCACCAAGTACGGCCTGGTCGGCGACATCAACGAGGCGTTCGGTACCTCGCTGCCCGACCTGCTCTCCCCCGACTGGGTGCTCGCCTCCATCGGCAACATCGTGACCTGGGAGTTCGTCGGCTACAACATGCTGATCTTCTACTCGGCCCTGCGCGTCATCCCGACCTCGCTGTACGAGGCGGCGGAGATCGACGGCGCCGGTCAGTGGCGGATCATCAGCTCGATCAAGCTGCCCGCGATCCGGGGCGCGATCGTCATCGCCACGATCTTCTCGATCATCGGCAGCTTCCAGCTCTTCAACGAGCCGAACATCCTGCGCCCGCTGGCCCGCAACGCCATCACCACCGACTACACGCCGAACTTCTACACGTACTCGCTGTCCTTCAACGGCCAGCAGCACAACTACTCCGCGACGGTGGCCATCATCATGGGCGTCCTCACGATGATCGTCGCCTACGCCGTCCAGCTGCGCGGCATGCGCAAGGGAGCGTGACCCGATGAGCACCTCTGTCACCGCTCCCCCCACCAAGAGCGCCTCACCGCTGCGCACCCCGCGCAAGAAGCACACCCCGGGCAAACCCAAGCGCAGCCTGCTGCTCACGGGGCTCATGGCCCTGATGGTCGTCTACACCGTGGCGCCGCTGATCTGGCTGGTCATCAACTCGACCAAGACCCAGGCGGGTCTGGGCGCCTCCAACGGACTGTGGTTCGCCCATGACTTCGCCCTGTGGGACAACATCTCGACCACGTTCACCTACCACGACGGCATCTTCGTCCGCTGGCTGCTGAACACCCTGCTGTACGTGGTGCTCGGCGCGGGCGGCGCGACGCTGCTCGCGGTGCTGGGCGGCTACGCGCTGGCGAAGTTCGACTTCCCCGGCAAGCGCGGGATCTTCGCCGTCGTCATCGGCGCGGTGGCCGTGCCGGGTACGGCCCTCGCGGTGCCGACCTTCCTGATGTTCAGCAAGATGGGGCTCACCGACACCCCCTGGGCGGTGATCATCCCGTCGCTGGTCTCGCCGTTCGGCCTCTATCTGATGTGGGTGTTCGCCGCCGAGGCGATCCCGACCGAGCTGCTGGAAGCGGCCCGGATGGACGGGGCGAACGAGGTGCGCACCTTCTTCCAGGTCGCGCTGCCGCTGCTGGCCCCGGGGATCGTGACCGTGCTGCTGTTCACCACGGTCGCCACCTGGAACAACTACTTCCTTCCGCTGATCATGCTGAAGGACCCGAACTGGTATCCGCTGACGCTGGGCCTGAGCGCCTGGAACTCGCAGGCGGAGACCATCGGCGGTGACGTCATCTTCAACCTGGTGATCACCGGCTCCCTGCTCACGATCATCCCCCTGATCGCCGCCTTCCTGTTCCTCCAGAAGTACTGGCAGTCCGGCCTCGCCGCCGGAAGCGTCAAGGAGTGACACCGGCGGCGCCCGCCCCCAAGCCCCCCATGCAGCACCCCTGAAGTACCACCACCCTCACCCGTCCCACCCACGAAGAAGTGGAAGCACCTCCATGCGCAGAACAACGAGCCGCATCCTGCGCGGCATCGCCCTCCTCTCCACCCTCGCCCTGGGCGCCACCGCCTGCGGCGGCTCGGACGACGACTCCGACACCAAGGCCGTGTCCGCCGCCGACATCAAGGCGGCCCTGGACAAGGGCGGCAACATCACGGTCTGGGCCTGGGAGCCCACCCTGAAGACCGTGGCCGCCGACTTCCAGAAGAAGTACCCGAAGGTCAAGGTCAACCTGGTCAGCGAGCGCTCCGGCGACAAGCACTACACCGCGCTGTCCAACGCGATCTCGGCCGGCAAGGGTGTCCCGGACGTCGCCCAGGTCGAGTACTTCGCGCTCGGTCAGTACTCCCTCACCAAGGGCCTGACCGACCTGGCCCCCTACGGCGCCGACAAGCTCGCCTCCAAGTACACGGCCGGTCCGTGGAACGCGGTCAGCGACGGCGACAAGGTGTACGGCCTGCCGATGGACTCGGGCCCGATGGCGCTGTTCTACAACAAGAAGGTCTTCGACAAGTACAAGATCGCCGTCCCGACCACCTGGGACGAGTACCTGGACGCGGCCCGCAAGCTCCACAAGGCCGACCCGAAGGTCTACATCGCCAACGACGCCGGTGACGCGGGCTTCACCACCTCCATGCTGTGGCAGGCAGGTTCGCGCCCCTACAAGGTCGACGGCACCAAGGTCGGCATCAACTTCGACGACGCGGGCGCCAAGAAGTTCGAGACCGTCTGGCAGAAGCTGATCGACGAGAAGCTGCTCGCCCCGATCAACGGCTGGACCGACGACTGGTACAAGGGCCTCGGCGACGGCAGCATCGCCACCCTCGCCAGCGGTGCCTGGATGCCCGCCAACTTCGAGACCGGTGTCCCGGGCGCCAAGGGCCAGTGGCGTGCCGCCGCGCTCCCGGCCTGGACCAAGGGTGAGAAGGCGAGCGCCGAGAACGGCGGCTCCTCGCTGACCGTCCCGGCGCTGGCCAAGAACAAGGAACTCGCCTACGCCTTCACCGAGTACGCCAACTCCGGCGCCGGTGTCGCCACCCGTGTCTCCGAGGGCGCCTTCCCGGCCACCAAGGCGCAGCTGGAGGACCCCGCGTTCCAGAGCAAGAAGTTCGACTACTTCGACGGTCAGGAGGCGAACAAGATCTTCGCCGAGTCCGCGGCGAACGTGGCGAGCAACTGGTCGTACCTGCCGTTCCAGCAGTACGCGAACTCGATCTTCAACGACACGGTCGGCAAGGCGTACGTCTCCAACACCACGCTGGCGGACGGTCTGAAGGCCTGGCAGGACGCCTCCGTCAAGTACGGCGAGGAGCAGGGCTTCACCATCGAGAAGTAGTTCTCGCAGAAGCCGAGAAGTAGTTCTCGCGGACGCAACGAACGCCGGGCGGCGCGGCTCCCGGGCCGCGCCGCCCCCGTGCACCACCCCTTCGGAAGGACCGCCATGATCTCCACCCTCCACTCCCGCAGAAGCGGGGCGGACGGTGACCTCACCCCGCGTCTCGCCTTCGGCGCCGACTACAACCCCGAGCAGTGGCCCCGGGAGGTGTGGGAGGAGGACGTCCGGCTGATGCGCGAGGCCGGTGTCACCGTCGTCTCGGTGGCGATCTTCTCCTGGGCACGTCTGCAACCGACCGCCGACAGCTGGGACTTCGGCTGGCTCGACGAGGTCATGGACCTGCTGCACGCGGGCGGCATAGGCGTCGACCTGGCGACCGCCACCGCCTCCCCGCCGCCGTGGCTGACCACCGCCCACCCGGAGATCCTGCCGGTCACCGCGACCGGCGAGACCCTGTGGCCGGGCGCCCGCCAGCACTGGCGGCCCACCTCCCCCGTCTTCCGCGAGCACGCCCTGCGCCTGGTCCGCGAGATGGCGACCCGCTACGCCGACCATCCGGCGCTGGTCGCCTGGCATGTCTCCAACGAGCTGGGCTGCCACAACGTCTACGACTACTCCGACGACGCGGCCCACGCCTTCCGCGACTGGCTGCGCGCCCGCTACGGCACCCTCGATGCCCTCAACCACGCCTGGGGCACCGCGTTCTGGTCCCAGCGCTACAGCGCCTGGGAGCAGATCCTGCCCCCGCGTCTGGCGGCCTCGCACCCGAACCCGACCCAGCAGCTGGACTTCAAGCGTTTCTCCTCCGACGCCCTCAAGGACTACCTGCGCGCCGAGCGGGACCTGTTGAAGGAGCTCACCCCGGACGTCCCGGTCACCACCAACTTCATGGTGATGGGCGAGACGAAGGGCATGAACTACGCGGACTGGGCCGAGGAGATCGACTTCGTCTCCAACGACCACTACGTCCACCCCGGCCCGCAGTCCCGTGACGAGCTGTCCTTCTCCGCGAACCTCACCAGCGGCATCGCGGGCGGCCGGCCCTGGTTCCTGATGGAGCACTCCACGAGCGCCGTCAACTGGCAGCCGGTGAACGTGGCGAAGCGTCCGGGCGAGCTGGCCCGGGACTCGCTGCTGCACGTGGCGCACGGCGCGGACGCCGTCTGTTACTTCCAGTGGCGGCAGTCGGCGGCGGGCGCCGAGAAGTACCACTCGGCGATGGTTCCGCACGCCGGCGCCGACAGCGAGCTGTTCCGCGCGGTGGCCGAACTCGGCGCCACCCTCAAGTCCCTCGCCCCGGTGGCCGGTTCGCACCGGGAGAGCGCCAAGGTCGGGATCGTCTTCGACTGGGACTCCTGGTGGGCCAGCGAGCAGGACTCCCACCCCACCTCCCTGCTCAACTACCGCCAGGAGGGCCTGGACTGGTACTCGGCGCTGCTCGCGCTCGGCGTGCGCGCCGACCTGATCACCACCAAGAGCGACTTCGCCCGCTACGACGTGCTGATCGCGCCCGTCCTGCATGTGATCCCGGCGGAGCTCGCCAAGGAGCTGACCCGCTACGCCGAGCAGGGCGGCCACCTCGTCACGACCTACTTCTCCGGCGTCGTCGACCAGAACGACCATGTGTGGCTGGGCGGTTACCCCGGCGCGCTGCGCGAGCTGCTCGGCATCCGCGTCGAGGAGTTCGGCCCGCTGCTGGCCGACGAGTCGGTGTCCCTGGACGACGGCTCGACCGGCACCCTGTGGACCGACCGCATCACCCTGGCCGACGACCGGACCGAGGTCCTCGCCCGCTACGACTCCGGCAACCAGGCCGGGCGTCCGGCCGTGACCCGCCGTACCGCCGCGGCCGGTTCGGCGTCGTACGTCTCCACACGCCTCGGTGTCGCGGGCCTGACCGCGCTGCTGCCGCGCCTGCTCGAGCCGGCCGGCGTGACGAGCGAACTCCCGGCCGAGGCTCGCGGACGCGTCGAACTGGCCGTCCGCAAGGGCTCCGAGGCGCGGTTCCTGTTCCTGGTGAACCGGACCGACGACACGGTGCCGCTGCCCGGCTTCCCCGGCGACGTGCTCTACGGCACCACCGGCGACGACGGGCTCGTCCTCGGTCCGCGCGAGGTCGCCGTGGTGCGCCGACCGCTCGTCTGACCCACCCCCCACCTCTGTCCCCCGGGCGGCCCCTGACCCGCCCGGGGGCACACCCCTCCCCGTGCGTCCGGCGGGAGGGACCACCGCAGCGTTTCCACCTATGAAGCTGGGAGCACACGATGGCAGGACTCACCCGCAGCAGACGGCTCCTCGGGGCCGCCTCCATGACCGCGCTCGCGACCGGAGCGGCACTGCTCTCCGTACCCGCACCGCTCGC
>JABFXD010000740.1 GCA_013361925.1 Streptomyces sp.
CCCGCCGCGTAACCGGCGGCCACCGCGAGGACCGCGAGCAGCACGCCCTCGGGGCGGCCCGCGTGCACGGCCGCCGTGATCAGCGCCCAGACGGCGCAGGCCCCGAGCACCACGACACCCGCCGCGTCAGAAACGTTTCGTCTGTCGCCGTCCTCCCCAGGACCGGACGCAGACGTCATCCCCGTGGATCCCACCGACCCCCCGAACCGGTCTCCCCCCGACCTGTGCCGGGCCCGCTCGCACGGCCGCCTGACCGGCCGCACGACAAAGGCTCCGGCACACCGTAACGGCTGATGGACGGTTTGTGGACGAGTTGCGCAGGACGGATGCGGTACGGGGGGTCCTGGGCGGTCGGTACGGCTTTCGTGCGCGAGCGCTGCCGTCCGGACCGCGCTGTCGGTGCCCAGGTCACCCGCCGTACACTCCCGGAGTGACCGTCACCGCAACATCCGTGGACGAGTCGGACCGGGCCCAGCCGCTCGCCGCCGCCTCGCGCGGGGCCCGCCTCGTGCGCTTCGTCCCGGCCCTCGCCGCCGCGCTCTCCGGAGTGCTGCTCTACGTCAGCTTCCCGCCCCGCACCCTGTGGTGGCTCGCGCTTCCGGCCTTCGCCGTGTTCGGCTGGGTGCTGCGCGGCCGCGGTTGGAAGGCGGGCCTGGGGCTCGGCTACCTCTTCGGCCTCGGCTTCCTGCTGCCGCTGCTGGTGTGGACCGGCGTGGAGGTCGGCCCCGGGCCGTGGATCGCGCTGGTGGCGATCGAGGCGATCTTCGTCGCGCTGGTCGGCGCGGGCATCGCCACGGTGTCGAAGCTGCCCGGCGCGCCCCTGTGGTCGGCCGCCCTGTGGATCGCCGGCGAGGCGGCACGCGCGCGTGCGCCCTTCAACGGCTTCCCCTGGGGCAAGATCGCCTTCGGCCAGGCCGACGGCGTCTTCCTGCCGCTGGCCGCCGTGGGCGGCACACCGGTGCTCGGCTTCGCGGTCGTCCTGTGCGGTTTCGGGCTGTACGACGTCGTCCGCGTCGTCGTCGCCAAGCGCCGTGGGCAGGACGTACGCCGGTCGGCCGCCGCGGTCGCCCTGCTGAGCCTCGTCGTCCCGGTCGCCGGGGCGCTGGCCGCCCGCCCGCTGGTCAGCGACAAGGCCGAGAACGGCACCGTGACCGTCGCCCTCATCCAGGGCAACGTGCCCCGCGCGGGCCTCGACTTCAACGCCCAGCGGCGCGCCGTCCTCGACTACCACGCGCGCGAGACCGAGCGGCTGGCCGCGAAGGTCAGGGCCGGCAAGGTCGCCAAGCCCGACTTCGTGCTGTGGCCCGAGAACTCCTCGGACGTCGACCCGTTCGCCAACTCCGACGCGCGCGCCGTCATCGACAGTGCCGCCAAGGCGATCGGCGTGCCGATCTCGGTCGGCGGCGTCGTCGAGCGGGACGGCAAGCTCTACAACGAGCAGATCCTGTGGGACCCGGTGAAGGGCCCGACCGACACCTACGACAAGCGGCAGATCCAGCCCTTCGGCGAGTACCTCCCGCTGCGCTCGCTCATCGGGGCGATCAACAGCGACTGGACCTCGATGGTCCGCCAGGACTTCAGCCGCGGCACCGAACCGGGCGTGTTCACCATGGCCGGCGCCAAGGTCGGCCTGGTCACCTGCTACGAGGCGGCCTTCGACTGGGCCGTGCGCTCCGAGGTCACCGACGGCGCCCAGCTGATCTCCGTGCCCAGCAACAACGCCACCTTCGACCGCAGCGAGATGACCTACCAGCAGCTCGCCATGTCCCGCGTCCGCGCCGTCGAGCACAGCCGGACCGTGACGGTGCCGGTCACCAGCGGCGTCAGCGCGATCATCATGCCGGACGGGCGGATCACCCAGAAGACCGGCATGTTCGTCGCCGACTCCCTCGTCCAGAAGGTGCCGCTGCGGTCCTCCGAGACGCCGGCCACGAAGCTCGGCATCCTGCCCGAGATGCTGCTGGTCCTGGTCGCCGCGGGCGGACTGGGCTGGGCGATCTCCACGCGCGTGCGCAACAGGCGGGCCGGAGCGGCCGTTCAGGGCCTGCCCTAAGGTCGGGGCATGGCTACTCCCGACTTCATCCGTGATCTCCGTGCCTCCGTCGGTCATCAGCTGCTGTGGCTCCCCGGAGTCGCCGCCGTCGTCTTCGACGACGAGGGCAGGGTGCTGCTGAACCGGCGCTCCGACACCCGTCGGTGGTCGCTGATCGGCGGTATCCCGGAGCCGGGAGAGCAGCCCGCCGCCTGCGCGGTGCGTGAGGTGTTCGAGGAGACGGCCGTGCACTGCGTCGCCGAGCGCGTCGTCCTCGTCCAGGCCCTGGAGCCGATCACCTACCCCAACGGTGACGTCTGCCAGTACATGGACATCACCGTGCGCTGCCGGGCCGTCGACGGCGAGGCCAAGGTCAACGACGACGAGTCGCTCGAGGTGGGCTGGTTCGCCGTGGACTCCCTGCCGGACCTGAACGAGTTCGGGAAGTTCCGGATCAAGCAGGCCCTGGCGGACGCACCCACATGGTTCGACCCCACTGGATCCAGCTGAAGTATGGGTTACGGCCACATGGGGTGAGGTGCGACGGCTGCCTAGGGTCGTGCCATGACAGCTGCTCGCGCCCTCCCGGCCCCCCACGCCCCCACGCTCGACCTCGGCGGCCGCACCGCCCTCGTCACCGGCGGCGCCGGCGGCATCGGGCGCGCCTGCGTGTTGCGGCTCGCCGCGGCCGGGGCCAAGGTCAGAGCCGTGGACCGGGACGCCGCCGGGCTGGAGGAGCTCGTCGACGCGGCCCGGGACCTCGCGGGCGCCGTCGAGCCACACGTCCTCGACCTCACCGACCTGGACGCCGCCGAGCTCACCGCCGCCGGGACCGACATCCTGGTCAACAACGCCGGGCTGCAACTGGTGCGCCCCATCGAGGAGTTCCCGCCCGACGTCTTCCACACGGTCCTCACCGTCATGCTGGAGGCCCCGTTCCGCCTCGTGCGGGGCGCCCTGCCGCACATGTACGGGCAGGGGTGGGGCCGTATCGTCAACGTCTCCTCGGTGCACGGGCTGCGCGCCTCCGCCTTCAAGTCGGCGTACGTGGCCGCCAAGCACGGCCTGGAGGGCCTGTCCAAGACGGCCGCCCTGGAGGGCGCCCCGCACGGCGTCACCTCGAACTGCGTGAACCCCGCCTATGTCCGCACCCCCCTCGTCGAGAAGCAGCTCGTCGACCAGGCGCGGGCGCACGGCATCCCCGAGGAGCGCGTCCTGACCGAGGTGCTCCTCCAGGACAGCGCGGTCAAGCGGCTCATCGAACCGGAGGAGGTCGCCGAGGCCGTCGCCTATCTGTGCAGCCCGCAGGCCTCCTTCGTGACCGGTACGTCCCTGGTGCTCGACGGCGGCTGGACGGCGCACTGACCGGTGGGGCCCGCCGGGGTTTTCCACAGGGCTGACGAGGTGAGTGCGTGATGAGGAATCCTGTGAACATGTCCCGCGATCACGTGCAGTCCGCCGAACGCCCCACCGGCAGCACCGAGGCTCCGTTCCTCGAACTGCTGGCCCGGGGCGCGTCCGCCGACGCCTACGAGCAGCCGGTGCTGCTCGCCCGCGCCGAGGGACGGCCCGCCGAGCGCGTCGCCGCGCTGGAGGAGGCCAAGCTGATCGCGCTGCGGGTGCGCTCGGAGCTGGAGGGCCGGCGCCGCCGCGAGGCCGAGCTGTCCGCGCTCTTCGAGACCGCGCACGACCTGGCGGGACTGCGCGACCTGGACGCCGTCCTGCGGGCCATCGTCCAGCGCGCCCGGTCGCTGCTGGGCACGGACATCGCCTATCTCAGCCTCAACGACCCCGCCCGGGGCGACACCTACATGCGGGTCACCGAGGGCTCCGTCGCCGCCCGCTTCCAGCAGCTGCGGCTCGGCATGGGAGAGGGGCTCGGCGGCCTCGTCGCCCAGACCGCCCGCCCCTATGTCACCGACGACTACTTCAAGGACGACCGCTTCCAGCACACCCGCAGCATCGACAACGGCGTACGGGACGAGGGCCTGGTCGCCATCCTCGGTGTGCCGCTGACGCTCGGGCACCATGTCATCGGGGTGCTGTTCGCCGCCGACCGGCGCGCCCGGGTCTTCGAGCGGGAGCAGATCGCCCTGCTCGGCTCCTTCGCCGCGCTGGCCGCGGCCGCCATCGACACCGCGAACCTCCTCACCGAGACCCGCTCGGCCCTCGCCGACCTGGAGCGGGCCAACGAGATCATCCGCGACCGCAGCGGTGTCATCGAGCGTGCCTCCGACGTCCACGACCGGCTCGCCGAACTCGTCCTGCGCGGCGGCGGGGTGCACGACGTGGCGGCCGCCGTCGCCGAAGTGCTCGACGGCGCGGTCGAGTTCCTGGAGGCCGTCGCCGCACCGGCCGAGGCCCTGGAGGCCTCCCGCGCCGAAGGACACGCGGTCAGACACCGGGACGACTGGGTCGCGGCCGTGGCCGCCGGTGGCGAACTGCTCGGCGCGCTCGTCCTGCGCGGCCACCCCGGCCTGGACCCCGTCGACCAGCTCACCCTGGAGCGCGCGGCGATGGTCACCTCCCTGCTGCTGCTCGCCCGACGCTCCGCCGCCGAGGCCGAACAGCGCGTCCGCGGCGAGCTCCTCGACGACCTCCTCGACGCCCGCGACCGCGACCCCCGCCTCCTGCGCGAGCGCGCGGCCCGTCTGCACGCCGACCTCGACGCCACCCATGTGGTCCTCGCCGCCCGCCTCGACGGGACCACCGCCGACGCCGAGCAGGAGGCCGACGCCCGCAGACGCCTGTGGTCCGCCGCCTCCCACCTCGCCGCCACCCGGCACGGCCTGGCCGCCGCCCGTGACGGCGGCACCGTCCTGCTGCTGCCCCTGAAACCCGGCGACACCGCGACCGCCCTGGCTCGCCGCACCGCCCGGCACCTGGGCACGGCCGTCCACGAGGCGGTCACCGTCGGCGCCTCGGCCCCCGTGGCGGACCTGGCCACCGGAGCGGACAGCGTGACCGCCGCCTACGAGGAAGGCCGGCGCTGCCTCGACGCGCTGCGGCTCCTCGGCCGCACCGGCGACGGGGCGGCGGCCGAGGACTTCGGCTTCCTGGGCCTGCTCCTGGCCGGCGACCGGGACATCACCGGCTTCGTCGACCGCACCATCGGCCAGGTCGTCTCCTACGACGCGCGACGCGGCACCGACCTGCTGCGCACCCTCGACGCCTACTTCGCCTGCGGCATGAGCCCGGCCCGCACCAAGGACGAACTGCACGTCCATGTGAACACGGTCGCCCAGCGCCTGGAACGCATCGGCCGCCTCCTCGGCGACGACTGGCAGAGCCCCGCCCGCGCCCTGGAGATCCAGCTCGCCCTGCGCCTGCACATACTGTCCGCTCCCGCACCGCACTGACCCCCGTACGCGGGGCGCGTACGGGGGCCGGCGTGCGGGGGATCAGACGGTGCGGGCGTCCGCGGTCTCCGTCGTCACGAGGGCCGCGTCGGCCGCGGAGTCCACGTCCGCCAGGTCCCGGTTGCGGGTCTCCCTGGCGACACCCACCGCGATCAGCGTCAGCACCGCAGCGGCGATGACGTACAGGGCGATCGGCGTGGAGCTGTCGTAGTCGTCCAGCAGCGCGGTGGCGATGAGCGGCGCCGGCGCGCCCGCCGCGACCGAGGCGAACTGGGCGCCGATCGAGGCGCCGGAGTAGCGCATCCGGGTCGCGAACATCTCGGCGAAGAAGGCGGCCTGGGGCGCGTACATCGCACCGTGCAGCACCAGACCCACGGTGATGGCGAGGATCAGATTGCCGAAACTGCCCGTGTCGATGAGGGAGAAGAACGGGAACATCCACAGGCCGATGCCGGCCGCGCCCAGCAGATACACGGGACGCCGGCCGACCCGGTCCGACAGCGCGCCCCACAGCGGGATCACCGCGAAGTGCACGGCCGAGGCGATGAGGACCGCGTTGAGCGCGGTCTGCTTGGAGACGTCGGCGGCGGTGGTGGCGTAGACGAGGATGAACGCGGTGATGACGTAGTAGCTGATGTTCTCGGCCATCCGGGCGCCCATCGCGATGAGCACGTCCCGCCAGTGGTGGCGCAGCACGGAGACGATCGGCAGCTTCTCCGCGTCGCCGCCCCGCTCGGCCTGGCGGGCCTCCGCCTGCGCCAACGCCTGCTTGAAGACCGGCGATTCGTCGACAGACAGACGAATCCACAAACCGACCATCACCAGGACACCGGAGAGCAGGAACGGTATCCGCCAGCCCCAGCTGGTGAAGGCGCTGTCCGAGAGAACCGCGGTGAGCAGCGACAGCACACCCGTGGCCAGCAGTTGCCCCGCGGGCGCGCCGGTCTGCGGCCAGGAGGCCCAGAACCCGCGCCGCCTGGCGTCCCCGTGTTCGGACACCAGCAGCACGGCCCCGCCCCACTCGCCGCCGAGCGCGAAGCCCTGCACCAGACGCAGCGCGGTCAGCAGCACGGGGGCGGCCGAGCCGACCGTCGCGTGGGTGGGCAGCAGACCGATCGCGAAGGTCGCCCCGCCCATCAGCAGCAGGCTCAGCACCAGCAGCTTCTTGCGGCCGAGCCGGTCGCCGTAGTGCCCGAAGACGAGCGCGCCGAGCGGACGGGCCGCGAATCCGACGGCGTACGTCAGGAAGGACAGCAGGGTGCCGACGAGCGGGTCGGAGTCGGGGAAGAACAGCTTGTTGAAGACAAGGGCGGCGGCGGAGCCGTAGAGGAAGAAGTCGTACCACTCGATGGTCGTGCCGATGAGGCTGGCGGCGACGATGCGCTTCAGGTTGCCCGGTGTCGCGGGCGTGGGCGGAGCGGA
>JABFXD010000776.1 GCA_013361925.1 Streptomyces sp.
AGGGTCTCCACCAGGGCGGGATCATCCGCCGGGGCCCGTCCTCGGGTGCGGTCGAGCACGCGTCGTACCGCACCGGCGGCGCGCTCCAGAATCACCGCGTCCACCACGCTGGGCTCCGCCCCCGCCCGCTCCAGCCACAGCGCGGGAACGCCGTCCGGCGACAGCGCGGCGGACGGCCACGCCGGATCCGGCGGCACCTCGGAGTCCCGCCGGGTGCCGTCGGCCTCGACACGCACCCGCACCCGCCGCTCCTCGTCGACGAGCCGCGCCGGCACCCCGGCCAGCACGGCGGCGCCCCGCACCAGCGCCTCCAGCCCGGCCCGCGACTCGGCCAGCCGATCGAAGTAGGCGATCACCTGGACCGCGGCCCCGGCATCGGGGTCCAGCGCGGTCAGCCGCCCGGCCAGCTCTTTCATGGGTCCATGGTGCGGGATGCGAGAGGGGAACGGGGAGGGGTGGGAGGGGAGGCCACATCGCCCCGGCGTCCCTCACCCCCGCCGCTTCCTCCCTCCCCTCACTCCCGTCCCTCACCTGCCAACTCTCAGTTCGCCAGCAACCGTCGCAGCCACCGCAGCTGAGCCGCCCGTGCCCCCTGGGACAGGGCCGACTGCGGGGCGAAGCCGTCGAAGCCGTGGAAGCCGCCCGGCCAGACGTGCAGCTCCGCCACTCCACCCGCCTGCCAGATACGGGAGGCGTAGGCGACGACCTCGTCCCGGAAGGTCTCCGCGGAGCCCACGTCCAGGAAGGCGGGCGGCAGGCCGGACAGGTCCTCGGCGCGGGCCGGCGCGGCGTACGCGGGGACGTCGGGCCCGCCGCGCAGCTCGCCGAGCAGGGCGGTCCAGCCGGTCTCGTTGGCCGTACGGTCCCAGACCCCGACGCCCGCCATCTGGTGGGCGGACGGAGTGTCGTTGCGGTCGTCGAGCATCGGGCACATCAGGACCTGCCCGATCACCTGCGGACCCTTGCGGTCCCGGGCGAGCAGGGCCAGCGCCGCGCACAGGCCGCCGCCCGCGCTGGCGCCCGCGATCACGATCCGCTCGGGGTCGGCGCCCAGCTCCGCCGCGTGCTCGGCCGTCCAGACCAGCCCGGCGTACACGTCCTCCACGGGCGCGGGATGCGGATGCTCGGGAGCCAGCCGGTACTCGACCGACACCACGACCGCGTCCGTCTCCTTCGCCCAGGCCAGCGGGACGTCCACGCCCACCCTGTTGTTGCCGATGACCATGCCGCCGCCGTGCACGTGATAGACGACGGGTCGCGGACCCGCGGTCGGCGGAGCGGCGGGGCGGCAGATCAGGAGGGAGATCTCGGGGGCGTCCTCGGGCCCCGGCACCGTGCGGTCCTCGACCTCGAAGAAGCCGTCGAGGGTGAGGTCCAGCTCGGCCAGCAGCGCGATCCCCGGTCCCTGGCGTATCTCGTCGATCTGGTCGAGCGTGAGGCCGGGGGAGATCACGTCCTTGATCAGCTCCAGGGCGGCGGCCAGCTCGGGGTCGAACGGCGGCGGGACCAGGCTCATGGCATCTTCTCCTCACGAGGGAACACGGCGGCTCGAGTGCCCATCATTCGCCCGTGCCCCTCACCCCGGACGCCGCCGTCCGGCGGAACCTGCCCGCCGAACGGCGGGTGGCACCGGCGTGAACGCCGACCTTGCCAGGTCGTGACCCGTTGTTCACCCTCCGGTGGTGGAAGGCATCAGAACCTGAGACAACGCTGTCAACGCCCCACCGGCGGCCCCACCCGCACCAGGAGTAAGTACGTGAACGTCTCCCTCACCACCTGGCTGGTGACCGTAGCCGCCCTGTGCGCGCTCATCGCCGTCGACTTCTTCATCGGCCGCAAACCGCACGACGTGTCCATCAAGGAAGCCGGCGTCTGGACCGTCGTATGGGTCCTGCTCGCCTGTCTCTTCGGGATCGGGCTGCTCGTCTTCAGCGGGGGAGGACCGGGCGGGGAGTTCTTCGCGGGCTTCATCACCGAGAAGTCGCTGAGCGTCGACAACCTCTTCGTCTTCGTCCTGATCATGTCCAAGTTCGCGGTGCCCTCGCAGTACCAGCAGCGCGTGCTCATGGTCGGCGTCCTGCTCGCCCTGGTGCTGCGCACCGCCTTCATCGCGGCCGGCGCGGCCATCATCTCCACGTTCTCCTGGGTGTTCTACCTGTTCGGCGCCTTCCTGATCTGGACCGCCTGGAAGCTCGTCCAGGACGCCCGCAAGGGGGGCCACGAGGAGGAGTACGAAGAGAACAAGATGCTCAAGATGGTCGAGGAGCGCTTCGGCGTCGCCGACCGCTATCACGGCACCAAGCTGTGGATCGAGGAGAACGGCAAGCGGGTCATGACCCCGATGCTGGTCGTGATGCTGGCCATCGGCTCCACGGACCTCCTCTTCGCCCTCGACTCCATCCCCGCGATCTACGGGCTCACCGAGGAGCCGTACATCGTCTTCACGGCGAACGCCTTCGCCCTGATGGGCCTGCGCCAGCTGTACTTCCTCATCGGCGGCCTCCTCAAGCGGCTCGTCCACCTCAGCTACGGCCTGTCGATCATCCTCGGTTTCATCGGCGTCAAGCTGCTGCTGCACGCGCTCCACGAGTCCGGTGTGCACGTCCCCGAGATCAGCATCCCCTTCTCGCTCGGCTTCATCGTCCTCGTCCTCGCCGTGACCACGTTCACCAGCCTGCGCGCCTCGAAGAAGCAGGAGGAGCAGGCGGAGCAGGAGGAGCAGGTGGAGCCGGAGGAGACCATCTCCTGACCGCCGTCACCGCGCTCACCGCTGCCACCCCTGTCACCGCCTCCGCGCCGTCGCCGTCACCGCCGCCGCGCCGAACGCCAGCACCGCGCACAGCAGCCAGACCGCCACATAACCCGACTCCGCCGGTCTCCCGTCGCCCCGGCCCCCGCTCGCCGACGCGGCCAGCACGGAGGCCATCACGCCGCCCGCGACCGCACCGCCGAGCGTCTTGACGTTGTTGTACAGGGCGGTCGTCACACCGGTGCGGGAGCGGTCGCTCCCCTCCGCGATCACCGTCGGAATCGCGCCGAGCGCCACCCCCGTGCCGAGCCCCGCGAGCACCTTCGCCGCCGCCAGCTGCCACAGGGCCTCGTGCAGCAGGGCCGTCACCAGGAAACTCACGCCGATCAGGACGAAGGCGAGGGCCACCGCCGCGACGTAGCCGAGACGGCCCGCGATGCGCGCGGTGAGCGAGGAGGCGATCACCGCCGTCACCGCCGCCGGGAGGGCCACCAGCGAGATCGACAGCGCGGAGAGCCCGAAGCCGTACCCCGTGCGCTCCGGGTCGGCGGCGAGAAACGTGGCCTCGGGCGACTGGCTGCCGAAGTACACGACGCCGAAGGCGAACGCGCCCAGGAAGAACGGCGCCACCCTGCGGTCGGTCAACGCCCGCACGTCCACCAGCGGCTCCGGCGTCCGCAGTTCGACCACCGTCCACACCCCGCCGAGCAGCACCGCGAGGAGCAGCAGGCCGAGCACCCCGCCGGAGAGCCGGCCGGCGTCCTGCGCGGCGGAGATCCCGGACAGGAGCAGCACCATGGTCAGGCTCAGCAGCGCCGCGCCCGGCCAGTCGAGCCGGCCGCCGACGGCGCGTGCCGACTCGGGGACGGCGAGGAAGGACACGGGGACACAGGCCACGGCGAGGACGGCGGGGACCAGGAGTGTGGTGCGTACGTCTCCCGTGGCCTCCTGGACCGCTCCCATGACGACTCCGCCGAGCAGGGTGCCAAGGGCCAGCGACCCGACCAGCCGGGCGATCGCCGACCGGGCCGCGTCCACCGGCAGCCGGTCGCGGACCAGGGCGATCTCCAGGGGCAGCAGGGCGGCCAGCGGCCCCATCAGCACCCGGCCCGCCAGCAGTACCGGCCAGGACGGGGCGAACGCCACGAGCAGCGTCCCGGCGGCCACACAGCCGAGGGCGCCGCGCAGTACCCGCCGGTGACCGTGGAGGTCGCCGAGCCGGCCGAGGACCGGCACGGACACTGCGGCGGCGAGCAGCTGGGCGGAGAGCACCCAGGACAACTGGGCGTCGGGGATGCCGAGTTCATGCCCGATCTCGGGGAGCAGCGGTGCGATGCCGCCCTGGAGGAAGCCGCTGGTCAGCTCGAAGAGGACCAGCAGGCCGACGACCGCGCGCACGGACGCGGACCGCTCGGCCGCCGCGCCGGGAGCCGTGACCTCGGCCGGCTTCACACGCCCTCCTCGGTGACGAACTCGGTGACGGGCTCGGTGACGGACTCGCCGACGAACTGAAGGCGACGGGCGGCGAGTTCGGCGAGCAGCACGGCCGCGTCGAGGACGGCGCGGTCGTCGAAGACGGCCCGGGGCGAGTGGTTCATCGGGGCGGTCGCAGGGTCGGCGTCCGGCGGACAGGCGCCTACGCCGACGTACGCGCCCGGCACCTCGCGCAGCACGAAGGAGAAGTCCTCCGAACCGGTCAGCGGGCGCGGCGCCTCGAAGGCGTGGTCCGTGCCGAGGAGATCCTGGGCGGTCCGCAGCGCGAACGCGGCCTCCCGGGGGTCGTTGACGGTGACCGGGTAGTTCTCCCGGTAGTCGACGTCGACTTCCACACCGTGCGCGGCGGCGACCCCGCGGACCGTCCGCTCGATCCCGGCCCTGACCCTGGCCTGGGTCTCGGGGGAGAAGGTCCGTACGGTCGCCTCGAACTCGGCGTGTTCGGGGATGACGTTGCCCGCGGAGCCGGCGTGCAGCGAGCCGACCGTCACCACGGCCGGGTCGAAGACGTCGACCGTGCGGGTCACCATCGTCTGCAGGGCCGTCACCATCGCGCACACGGCCGGCACCGGATCCTGCGCGGAGTGCGGGGTCGAGCCGTGGCCTCCCGAGCCGCCGACCCGGACCGTCACCGCGTCGGAGGCCGCCAGCATCGGACCCGGCCGGACGGCCGCGAAACCGGTGGGCAGCAGGGTCGAGGCCACGTGCAGCGCGTACGCCGCCACCACCCGGCCGCCGGCCGCGTCGAGGACCCCCTCCTCGATCATCAGGGCGGCACCCCGCATGCCCTCCTCGCCCGGCTGGAACATGAGGACGACATCGCCCGCGAGCTCCTGCCGCCGGGCGGCGAGCAGCTGTGCCGCGCCGACCAGACCCGCCGTGTGCAGATCGTGCCCGCAGGCATGCATCCGGCCGGGGAACCGCGAGGCGTACGGCAGACCGCTGTCCTCCTGCACGGGCAGGGCGTCCATGTCCCCGCGCAGCAGCACCGCGGGGCCCGGCCGGCCGCCGCGCAGTACAGCCGTCACCGAACTGAGCCCCTTCCCCGGCGTGATCTCCAGAGGGAGACCGGCGAGAGCGTCGAGGACCCTGCGCTGGGTGAGCGGCAGGTCGAGCCCGAGTTCGGGCTCGCGGTGCAGCGCGTGGCGCAGCCGGACGAGGGAGTCTTCGAGAGGGAGGGCGTCGCTGTGCTGGAACATGGCAGGTATGGTGTCGATACCCTCGATCACCGCCGCTCGTGTGCAGGAATCCGCCGTAGGCCGCAGATCGTTTGCAGGAAACAGCCGAACCGGTCAGGTTGAGGAGCGGCCCGTGCTCGACGAACTCGACTACCTTCTCGTCACCGCGCTCCAGATCGCGCCCCGCGCCGACTGGCAGACGATCGGCGACGCCCTCGGTCTCGACGCCTCGACCGTCGCCCGCAGGTGGGCGCGGCTGACCCGGGCCGGGCACGCCTGGATCAGCGTGCATCCCGCGGCCCATGCGCACGCACCCTCCGTCGTCGCGTTCATCGAGGTCGACTGTGTGGCCGGCCGGCTCCACGAGGTGGCCGCGGAGATCGCCGAGGAGCCGCACGTGTTCAACCTCGAACACGTCAGCGGCGGCCGGGACCTGCTCGTCACGGCCGTCTTCTCCGACCAGGCCGAACTCGCCCGCTACGTCGGCTTCCGGCTCGGCGCCCTCGACGGGGTGGCCGCCTCGCGCACCCAGGTCGCCACCACCCTGCACACCGAGGGCAGCCGCTGGCGCCTGGACCGCCTCACCGAGGAGCAGCGCCGCAGGCTCGCGCCGACGGCGACCGCGGGGGCCCGGGCGCGGGGCGGCGCCCTGCTCCAGGGGCGCGACCTGGAACTCGTACAGGCGCTGAGCGACGATCCCCGGCAGTCCGCCGCCCGGCTAGCCGAGCGCACCGGCCTGAGCCCCACCACCGTCCGCCGCCGACTGGACCGGCTGGACGCCGAGCACGCCCTCGTCCACCGCTGCGAGGTCGCCCGTACGCTGTCCGGCTGGCCCGTCTCGGTGTCGCTGTGGGCCGCCGTACCGCAGAGCCGGGCCCCGCAGCTCGCCGAGCGAATCAGCGGCCTGCGTGAGATCCGGCTCTGCGCCTCCCTGTCCGGGCCGCACAACCTGCTGCTCGCCGCCTGGCTGCGCTCGGTCGACGACATCGCCCCCTTCGAGTCACGGCTCACCGAGCGCTTCCCCGAACTCGACGTGGCCGACCGGGCGTTGACCCTCTGGCCGATGAAACTGGGCGGCCACCTCCTCGACCCCCAGGGGCGCCATCTGCGCGCCGTCACCCTCGGTCCCTGGCGCGACCCGCACTCCGAAGCGGCCGAAGCGGCCCTCCTGGACCGCCTGCGCACGCCACCCGGGCGGCCAACGGCCGACGGGAGCCCTTGACTTCGAGAACGCTCCAAGTTCTAGCGTCGGCAGGGTCGGGACGATGACGGCCGACGAAGGTCGGCGAGAGTCCAGCGGAACGGAGACGCACATGCGGGTCGGCGTGCACATCAACCGGTTCGACCATCCCGGAGG
>JABFXD010000094.1 GCA_013361925.1 Streptomyces sp.
GTGGGGGTGCGGGGGCGATGTCCAGGCCGTAGTGGTGGTAGAGCTGGAGTTCCTGGTCGGGGGAGAGGTGGCGGCCCACGCCGAAGTCGGGGGCGTCCTTGATCAAGGAGCGGTCGAAGGGGACACGCAAGGTGCCCTCGATCAGTTCGCTCGGCTCCAGGGGGACGAAAGCGTCCCTGGAGAACAGGCCGGTGCGTATGGCCGCCCACTCCGGCACGCCGGTCGCGTCGTCGAGGTAGACCTCGTCGATCGTGCCGATCTTGGTGCCGTTGCGGTCCATCGCCTTGCGGCCGATCAGGTTGCGCGGATCGATATCGGTCTGCACGGGCCCTCCACTAGGTCGCGACTCGCAACTCATCCGTAAGCACTACAAAAGAGCAGATTGAGGCCGGTGGCCACTCGAGGGCTCCTCCAGGGATCCGCATTTTGCGCGCTGGTAGGCTGGCAAGCGGCTGTTGACCCTGTGCGGGAGAGTCCTCCGGAGATCGTCCGGGGGCGCCGAAGGAGCAAATCCTCCCCGGAATCTCTCAGGCCCACGTACCGCACTGACGAGGCCACTCTGGAAAGCAGAGCGGGTGTCGACGGCTTCCGCTCTCACCGACGGTGAAAGCCGGGCACCTTCGGGTTGCCCGGTGAAGCTCTCAGGTTGAGATGACAGAGGGGGAGGCCGCCGGGACCCGCAGCCGTGGTGTCCCTCGAAGGTCGCGTCAGACCAGGAGGCCTCCGCAATGACCGCCCACCGCACTCCGCTCACCGAACTCGAGCAGGGGATCCCCTTCGAGCAGCGTCACATCGGCCCCGACCACGAGGCTCGGGCCAAGATGCTCGCGCAGGTCGGATACGGCTCGCTGGACGAGCTCACCGCCGCCGCGGTGCCGGATGTGATCAAGAACGCCGACTCCCTCGATCTGCCGGGCGCGCGTACCGAGGCCGAGGTGCTGGCCGAGCTTCGGTCGCTCGCCGATCGCAACCAGGTTCTCGGGTCCATGATCGGGCTCGGGTACTACGGGACCTTCACCCCGCCCGTCATCCTGCGCAACGTCATGGAGAACCCCGCCTGGTACACGGCCTACACGCCCTACCAGCCCGAGATCTCCCAGGGCCGGCTGGAGGCCCTCCTCAACTTCCAGACCATGGTCGCCGAGCTCACCGGGCTGCCGACCTCCGGTGCCTCGCTGCTCGACGAGGGTACGGCCGCCGCCGAGGCGCTGGCGCTGTCCCGGCGCATGGGCAAGAACAAGAAGGGGCTGTTCCTGGTCGACGCGGACACGCTGCCGCAGACCATCGCCGTCATCGAGACCCGCGCCGAGCCGACCGGTGTCGAGGTCGTCGTCGCCGACCTCAGTGGCGGGATCCCGGCCGACCTCGCCGCGCGTGAGATCAACGGGGTGCTCATCCAGTACCCGGGCGCCTCCGGTGCCGTACGCGACATCAAGGCGGTCATCGACCAGGCGCACGGGCTGGGAGCCCTGGTGACCGTCGCCGCCGATCTGCTGGCGCTGACGCTGCTGAAGTCGCCCGGGGAGCTCGGGGCCGACATCGCCGTCGGGACCACGCAGCGGTTCGGTGTGCCGATGGGCTTCGGCGGGCCGCACGCCGGTTACATGGCGGTGCACGAGAAGTTCGCGCGCAGCCTGCCCGGGCGGCTCGTGGGTGTGTCCGTGGACGCGGACGGGAACAAGGCGTACCGGCTCGCTCTGCAGACTCGTGAGCAGCACATCCGGCGGGAGAAGGCCACCAGCAACATCTGTACCGCTCAGGTGCTGCTCGCCGTGATGGCGGGGATGTACGCCGTCTACCACGGGCCTGAGGGGCTGAAGGGCATCGCCCGGCGGACGCACCGGTACGCGTCTGTCCTCGCCGCGGGGCTTGCCGCCGGTGGGGTCGAGGTCGTGCACGGGGCCTACTTCGACACCCTGACCGTGCGGGTGCCGGGCAAGGCCGGTGAGGTCGTCGGCGCCGCCGCGGAGAACGGGGTCAACCTGCGTCTCGTCGACGCCGATCACGTCTCCGTCGCCTGCGACGAGACCACCACGCGGGCCCAGCTGGGCGCCGTATGGACCGCGTTCGGGGTCGAAGGGGACGTCGAGGCGCTGGACGCGGCGGCCGAGGACGCGCTGCCGGGTGCGCTGGTGCGTACGGACGAGTTCCTGGCCCACCCCGTCTTCCACCAGTACCGGTCCGAGACCGCGATGCTGCGCTATCTGCGTCGGCTCGCCGACCGGGACTACGCGCTCGACCGCGGCATGATCCCGCTGGGCTCCTGCACCATGAAGCTCAACGCCACCACCGAGATGGAGCCGGTCACCTGGCCGGAGTTCGGGCAGCTGCACCCCTTCGCGCCCGCCGAGCAGGCGCAGGGCTATCTGACGCTCATCCGTGAGCTGGAGGAGCGGCTCGCCGAGGTCACCGGGTACGACAAGGTGTCGCTCCAGCCCAACGCCGGGTCGCAGGGGGAGCTGGCCGGGCTGCTCGCCGTACGCGGTTATCACCGGGCCAACGGTGACGAGCAGCGGACCGTGTGTCTGATTCCGTCCTCCGCGCACGGGACCAACGCCGCCAGCGCCGTGATGGCGGGCATGAAGGTCGTCGTCGTGAAGACCGCCGAGGACGGTGAGATCGACGTCGAGGATCTGCGGGCGAAGATCGAGCAGCACCGGGACGAGCTCGCGGTGCTGATGATCACGTACCCCTCGACGCACGGTGTGTTCGAGGAGCATGTCGCCGACATCTGCGCGCAGGTGCACGAGGCGGGCGGGCAGGTGTATGTCGACGGCGCCAACCTCAACGCGCTGGTGGGCCTGGCCAAGCCGGGGCACTTCGGCGGGGACGTGTCGCACCTGAACCTGCACAAGACGTTCTGCATTCCGCACGGTGGGGGCGGGCCGGGCGTGGGTCCCGTGGGCGTGCGCGCGCATCTGGCGCCGTATCTGCCGAACCACCCGCTGCAGCCCGCCGCCGGGCCGGAGACGGGTGTCGGGCCGATCTCCGCCGCGCCCTGGGGGTCCGCGGGGATCCTGCCGATCTCCTGGGCGTATGTGCGGCTCATGGGCGGGGAAGGGCTGAAGCGGGCCACGCAGGTGGCCGTGCTGAGCGCCAACTACATCGCCAAGCGGCTGGAGCCGCACTACCCGGTGCTCTACACCGGACCCGGTGGGCTGGTCGCGCACGAGTGCATCATCGATCTGCGGCCGCTGACCAAGGCGACGGGTGTGAGTGTGGACGATGTGGCCAAGCGGCTCATCGACTACGGGTTCCACGCGCCGACGATGTCGTTCCCGGTGGCCGGGACGCTGATGATCGAGCCGACCGAGTCCGAGGACATCATCGAGATCGACCGGTTCTGCGACGCGATGATCGCCATTCGCGCGGAGATCGAGAAGGTCGGGGCCGGGGAGTGGCCCGCGGAGGACAACCCGCTGCGGAACGCTCCGCACACCGCCGGGGCGCTCGGTGGGGAGTGGGAGCACGCGTACTCGCGTGAGGACGCCGTGTTCCCGGGTGGGGTTGTCGTCGCCGACAAGTACTGGCCGCCGGTGCGGCGGATCGACCAGGCGTTCGGGGATCGGAACCTGGTGTGCTCGTGCCCGCCGTTGGACGCGTACGAGAACTGAGTCTGGCTGTGCAGGAGGGCCCCGCATTGGCGGGGCCCTTTTGTTATGCCGTTGCCAACGCGACCTCGGTCGACTTGATCAGGGCCACTACCGCGGTGCCGGGCGCGAGGGAGAGGTCGGCTGCGGCGTCCTTGGTGATGGCGGCTGTCAGTTCGGTGCCTTCGAACGCGATCTTCACGGAGGCCATGGCTGCGCCCGTGGCGACCGTGGTGACCGTGCCGGGGAGTTGGTTGCGGATGGAGAGGCCGGTCATCGGGGCGGTGGCTACGGCCACCTCCGTCGACTTGATGAGGGCGCGGACGGCGGAGCCTGGGGCCAGGGCGAGGGCGGTCACGGATTCCTTGGTGATCGCCGCGGTGAGGATTTGGCCGCCGGTGAGGCGGATGCCGATGGTGGCCATCACTTCGCCGGTGGTGATGGTGGTGACTGTGCCGGGGAGTTGGTTGCGGATGCTCAGGGTCATGGGCAACCACGGTAGGGGTGTGGGTGGGTTTGGGGGTGTTGGTGGTGGTCGTGTTGGTGCGGGTGGCTCTTGTGGGGGTTCAGCGCCGTTGGCGGCTGCGGCCCGGGGCTCAGCCTGTGTGGACTCTGGGGCGGCGGGTGCGGTCTGGTTCTGCTTCTCGTAGGACCTCTCGGGTCACCGGGGCCACCTCGCCCTGGCCGAAGAGGAAGAAGCGGAGGAAGTTGGCGAACGGGCTGCCCTCGGTCCACTCGAAGTAGATGTGGGGGGTGCAGGCCGTGGTGTCGCGGACGTGGAGGAGCAGGGCGGCCAAGGCGTTGGGGATGGAGGAGGACTCCAGGGTCAGGACGCGGTAGCGCTGGTGCAGGACCTCGCCGCGGACCGTGAGCCCGGCCTCGAACTCCGAGGGGTCGGTGACCGTGACCTCGACGAAGACGAAGTCCTCCTGGCCGGGGATGTCGTTGTCCTCGCGGATCTGCTCGATCTTGTCGCGGTACTCGGCCTTGTCCCGGCTGTCGGGCTCGTTGGCGATGAAGCGGATCTTGCGGCTGGCCATGTCCCTGATGAATCGTTCCGCCATGGGGTCCAGGGACACGCTCGTGACGCGCAGTTCGAAGGCGCGGGCCAGTCGGGACAGGAGCGAGACCAGGATGATGCCCGCGATGAAGCAGGCGCCGATCTTCACACCGTCCGGGCGCTCGATGACGTTGACGACCGTCGTGTAGAGGAACACCGCGGAGATCACCGCGAAACCGACCGTCCAGCCGCGCTGACCCGCCTTTCGCGCCGCGATCGTCACCGCGATCGCCGCCGAGCTGATCAGGACGAGGACGCCGGTGGCGTACGCGCCGCCCTGGGCGTCGACGTCGGCGTCGAAGATCCAGGTGACCAGGAAGGCGATCAGGGTGAAGACGATGACCATGGGGCGTACGGCGCGGGCCCAGTGCGGGGCCATGCCGTAGCGGGGGAGATAGCGGGGCATCAGGTTCAGCAGGCCCGCCATCGCGGAGGCGCCGGCGAACCACAGGATGGCGATGGTCGACACGTCGTACACCGTGCCGAAGGCGCCGCCCAGGTACTCGTGGGCGAGGAAGGCGAGGGCGCGGCCGTTGGCCTGGCCGCCCGACTCGAACTCCTTCTCCGGGATGAGGAGGGTGGTGATGAAACTGGTCGCGATGAGGAAGCAGCTCATGATGAGCGCGGCCGTGGTGAGGAGCTTCTTCGTGTCCCGGATGCGGCCCGCCGGGTTCTCCTCCGTCTCGCCGGGGTCGCCCTTGACGTGCGGCATGACCGCGACGCCGGTCTCGAAGCCGGAGAGGCCGAGGGCGAGCTTGGGGAAGACGACCAGGGCCACGCCGATCATCACGAAGGCGTTGCCGTGCTCGGCGGTCAGGGCGCTGGACCAGTCGGTGACCACATGGCCTGCGGTGGCGACGTGCCACAGGCCGACGATCACGACCACGACGTTGAGGGCCAGGTAGAGGCCCACCAGGAACACCGCTACGCCGATGGCCTCCAGGAAGCCCTTGAGGAACACCGCGCCGAGCAGGGCCACGAGGACGAGGGTGATCAGCATCTGCTGGTCGTGCAGGGCGCTGTTGAGGTGCGGGTTCTCGACGAGGTGGGTCGAGGCGTCCGCTGCCGACAGGGTGATGGTGATCAGGAAGTCGGTGGCGGCGAAGCCGAGCAGGGTGAGGACGAAGAGCTTGCCCTTCCAGAAGGTGAGCAGGCGTTCCAGCATCGCGATGGACCCCTGGCCGTGGGGGCTCTCCTCGGCGACGCGCCGGTACACGGGCAGCGCGCCCGCGAGGGTGACGATCACCAGCACGATCGTCGCGATGGGGGAGAGCAGGCCGGCCGCGAGGGCAGCGATGCCGGGCTGGTAGCCGAGGGTCGAGAAGTAGTCGACGCCGGTCAGGCACATGACGCGGTACCAGCGCTGGCCCTGGTGTTCCGGCTCGGACCCGCGCTGTTCGGTGTGCTCGGTCTGCCCCGTCGGCCCGGCGTGGCCCTGGCCCTTGCCCATGTCGGACAGACCCTCCAGCATCCAGGCGCGCAGGCGACCGGGTGGGGGGTGTTCGGTGGTGGCCATCGAGGGCTCCTGATGTGCGGCTCGGGATGCGGTTCCGTGCGGTTCGCGGTTCCGTGCGGTCCGGCCATCACACGGACGGCGGGATCAGCGTAAGCGGAGAGTGATGCAGGGGCCCATGGATCAAGGGGGTCGTAGGCGTCAAGAGTCCGTTAAGACTGGGCCCGTGAGCGTCGGCCGCAGGTCAGGCGGTGTGCTTACGGGGCGGGGCCGGGCGCTGCGCCGTACGGGGGAGGTGGCGGCGGCCCGGGAAGGGCGAGCACCCAGTGTTAGCAGGGTCTCGGGCAGGCCCTCTCGGTGAGGGATCCGGTCTTGGCGAGGGCCGTCGGCGTAAGGGACCCGTCAAGGGCGCGCCGACTGCCGTATGGGAGCCGTCAACGGGGGGCGATTCCCGGTCGCGTCGGCGGTTTCCTCGAAGCGTCCCTGTTCAACGAACCTCACTCCAGGAGCTCACGATGGCCGATCTGGCCTTCGTCGTCACCACGATCGCGTGCTTCGCGCTGGTGGCTCTCGTCGCCAAGGGGGTGACGAAGCTGTGACCGCCGAGAACATCGTCGGCCTCGTCGTGGCCGTCGCCC
Source organism: Streptomyces sp. (assembly GCA_013361925.1). GTDB lineage: Bacteria > Actinomycetota > Actinomycetes > Streptomycetales > Streptomycetaceae > Streptomyces. Next base: position 6,742 of record JABFXD010000094.1, read on the forward strand.
TGCTGGGCTATCTCGTCCTCGCCCTGATCTT
>JABFXD010000136.1 GCA_013361925.1 Streptomyces sp.
CTGCTCGAACCCACCGGCACCCTCACGGTCGGCGACCGCCACGACGACGTACCGGACCACGTGGACGCGACGACGGGGCATGCGCTGAGGTGACTGTCGGTGCCGGGTGGCACCCTTGATCCATGAGCGACTCCGCACCCCGCCGCGTCCGCGTCCGCGCCCCCGAGCTGATCGGCAAGGGCGGCTGGCTGAACACCGGCGAGAAGCAGTACAGCCTCGCTGACCTGCGGGGACGCATCGTCATTCTCGATTTCTGGACGTTCTGTTGCATCAACTGCCTCCATGTCCTCGACGAGCTCCGCGCCTTGGAGCACCAGCACCGCGACACCGTCGTCGTGATCGGGGTGCACTCGCCGAAGTTCGTGCACGAGGCCGAGCACGCGGCGGTGGTGGACGCGGTGGAGCGGTACGGCGTGGAGCATCCGGTGCTGGACGATCCGGAGCTCGCGACCTGGAAGCAGTACGCGGTGCGGGCCTGGCCGACGCTGGTCGTGATCGACCCGGAGGGCTATGTCGTCGCGCAGCACGCCGGTGAGGGGCATGTGCACGCCATCGAGCGGCTGGTGACCGAGCTGGAGGCGGAGCACGAGGCGAAGGGGACGCTGCGGCGCGGGGACGGGCCGTACGTGGCGCCGGAACCCGAGCCGACCGTGCTGCGCTTCCCCGGGAAGGCGCTGCTGCTGCCCTCCGGGAACTTCCTGGTCAGCGACACCACCCGGCATCAGCTCGTCGAGCTGGCGGCGGACGGCGAGAGCGTCGTGCGCCGGATCGGGTCCGGGCGGCGCGGCTTCGAGGACGGCTCCGCCGACGCGGCCTCCTTCAGCGAGCCGCAGGGGCTCGCGCCGCTGCCGGACGGGTCCGTGGCGGTCGCCGACACCGTGAACCACGCCGTGCGCCGCTACGACCCGGAGTCGGGCCGCACGACCACCCTCGCCGGCACCGGCGAACAGTGGATGCAGGGCGACGCCACCTCGGGCCCGGCCCGCGAGGTGAACCTGTCCTCGCCCTGGGACCTCGCCCACTGGAACGGCGAGGTGTGGATCGCCATGGCCGGCGTCCACCAGCTGTGGACGTACGACCCGCAGGAGGGGACCGTCTCCGTCGCCGCCGGCACCACCAACGAGGGCCTCGTGGACGGGCCGACCGACGAGGCCTGGTTCGCCCAGCCCTCCGGGCTCGCCGCCACCCCGGACCGGCTCTGGCTCGCCGACTCCGAGACGTCCGCCCTGCGCTGGGTCGACCTCCACGGCACCGTCCACACCGCCGTGGGAACCGGGCTCTTCGACTTCGGCCACCGCGACGGCACCGCGGAACAGGCGCTGCTTCAGCATCCGCTGGGCGTCACCGCACTCCCCGACGGCTCGGTCGCCGTCAGCGACACCTACAACCACGCCCTGCGCCGCTTCGACCCGGCGACCGGCGAGGTCACCACCCTCGCCACCGATCTGCGCGAACCCAGTGACGCCGTGCTGGTCGGCGACGACATCGTGGTCGTGGAGTCCGCCCGGCACCGGCTGACCCGGCTGCGGCTGCCGGAGGAGGCCGTGAAGGTGGCCTCCGTCGCCCATCGCACCCAGCGGGCCGCCACCGAAGTCGCGCCCGGTGAGCTCCGGTTGGACGTTGTCTTCCAGGCCCCGGCCGGGCAGAAGCTCGACACCCGCTACGGTCCCTCGACCCGGCTGCTGGTCTCGTCGACCCCGCCCGAGTTGCTGCTCGACGGAGAGGGAGAGGGCGCGGGCACCGATCTCTCCCGTGTCCTGCGCCTCGATCCGGCCGTCGGGGAGGGCGTGCTGCACGTCTCCGCGATGGCGGCGTCCTGCGACGACGCCCCTGAGAACGAATACCCCGCCTGCCACGTCCACCAGCAGGACTGGGGAGTTCCGGTCCGCCTCGTCGAGGGCGGGGCGGACCGGCTGCCCCTGGTGCTGGCCGGGATGGACCCCGACCGGAGCGACCAGTAGGCCGATAAGGCCACTATCGGCGACGCGGGCGCGGGGCCAGCTTGTAGAGGGCCACGCCCGCCGCCGCCAGGGTGGTGGCCGTGACGACCAGGGCCATGCTGTTCATCCACAGGCCGGTCGCGGCCAGGGTGGCACCTCCGGCACCGGTGGTGCCCGCGCCGATCACTCGTCCGTACATCGTGCTTCTCCTAGTTGGGGATCATGTGGCGACCCACTTCTCCTCGCTGCGGCGCAACATCCCCCACAGCGAGGTGAAGTAGACGGCGTGCTGGAAGAGGTCGTAGAGCATCTCCGGGACCATCAGCGCCGCGAGCAGGACGGCCTTCGGGCCGGCCCGCCGTACGGAGACCGTCTTCTCGACGACGAAGATCAGGCCGATCCCCGTCCAGAACGGGGAGAAGCCCGGCCAGCCGTACAGCGTGGTGAACGTGGTCATGTAGACGAGGTAGACCAGGAACGACAGCGCGCCGAAGCCCATCAGGAACTGCTGGGCGAAGTAGCGGGCGGTGACCTTGGTCCAGCCGTAGTCGCGCAGGTTCTCCAGGGCGCCGCGCTGCCAGCGCAGCCGCTGGTGCCAGAGCTTGCCCAGCGTCGGCATGACCTCGGTGGTGACCGCGCAGCCGGCCGGGGACATGGCCCGGTAGCCGAGGGTCTTGACGGCCTTGGTCATCTCGTCGTCCTCGGTGAGCGAGGCGAGGCTGTAGTAGCCGCTGCCGCCGCCGATCACCCCGGCGCGGCGGGCCGCCCGCACCTCGCGCAGCACCCGGGCGCGGAACATGGTGCCGGTGCCGGTGAGGACCTGGGCCTTGCCGCCGGTGCGCTCCAGTTCCCAGGCGTAGCGGTGGAACTCCATGCGCTGGAGCAGCCCGAGGAGTCCGCCGCCCTCCTCGCCGTAGAAGACCCCGCCGACGGCGCCGACCTTGCGGTTGAAGGTGGCGAGGGCGGTGTGGGCGAAGGAGGGGTCGAGGACGGTGTCGGCGTCCTGGACCAGCAGCAGGTCGCGGTCGTCGAGGTGGGGCAGCATCCAGGCGATGGCCTGGTTGAGGGCGCCGGCCTTCTTGTGGGTGTTGCCCTGGGTGTGGAACACCTGGGCGCCGTGCGCGACGGCGATCTCGGCGGTGTCGTCGGTGCAGTTGTCGCAGACCACGACGACGAGGTCGGGCCGCCGGGTCTGGTCGCGCAGGCCGTCGATGGCGGCGCCGATGCGGTCCGCCTCGTTGTGCGCCGGGATCAGCACGGCGAGCCGGGGACGGGTCGCCGGTTCCTCGGGGGCCGCGTGGGCGCGGCGGGCCGCGTGGCGACCGCTGGGCGCCGCGAGGTCGAGCACGGCGGGCCCCCTGGTGCGAAGTCTTGCGAGGAAGAGGCCCGGTACCACTCACCCCCCGGGCCTCCAAGTCCTCACAAGTCTTCACGAAACCCATACAAGCCGACAAGCAGTCCGGTGTAACGGACTGCTCACGGTTGTCTGGATATTTCCTGTGAGTCCAATTGGTGACGAGCTGTCAGAAATCCCTGCGCTGACGCCCCTCCTCGTCGATGACCGGCGTGGTGGGCGGCACCACGACCCGCCTGCGCCGCGCGATGCTGCTGAAGGTGCTGACCCCGATCAGTCCGACGATCATCAGGATGATCCCGACCAGATCGAGGTTGACCCCCTGCATGTCCCAGTCGGTCGCGAACGTGAGGATGGCTCCCGCGGCGATGAGGATGATGCATCCGCCGAGGCCCATGAGTGTCGCCTCCCCTGCATGAAGTTTCCGTCAGGGGCGGGTAACCAGGCGAGCGGAAACTATCCCTCCAGGAACGCCACCAGCGCGTTGGCCAACAGATGCGGGTCGTCCGCGCCGCACAGCTCGCGGGCGCTGTGCATCGACAGGATGGCCACCCCGATGTCGACCGTCTTGATGCCGTGCCGGGCCGCGGTGATCGGGCCGATGGTGGTGCCGCACGGCATGGAGTTGTTGGAGACGAAGGACTGGAAGGGCACGTCGGCCCGCTCGCAGGCGGCGGCGAACACCGCACGCCCCGAACCGTCGGTGGCGTACCGGTTGTTGACGTTGACCTTGAGGATCGGGCCGCCGTTGACGCGCGGGTGGTGCGTCGGGTCGTGGCGCTCGGCGTAGTTGGGGTGGACCGCGTGGCCCGTGTCGGAGGACAGACAGACGGTGCCCGCGAACGCCCTCGCCCGGTCCTCGTACGACCCTCCGCGCGCGAACACCGAACGCTCCAGCACACTGCCGAGCAGCGGCCCGTCCGCACCGGTGTCGGACTGCGAGCCGTTCTCCTCGTGGTCGAAGGCGGCGAGTACGGGGATGCAGCCGAGGTCGGAGCCGGCCGAGACGGCGGTCAGCGCGGCCACCCCGGCGTGCACGGACAGCAGGTTGTCCATGCGCGGACCGGCCACCAGCTCCTGGTCGCGGCCCAGGTAGGCGGGCGGTTCGACGGAGTGGACCATCAGGTCCCAGCCGGTGACCTCACCCGCGGCGAGCCCTTCCTCCTCCTCCAGGAACGCGATCAGATCGCCCTCGCGGACGTCGTCGCCGAGCCCCCAGATGGGCTGAAGATGCCGCTGCTTGTCGAGCTTGAGACCCTCCGCCGACACCGAGCGGTCCAGGTGGATGGCGAGCTGAGGGACCCTCAGCAGCGGCCGGCCCACGTTCACCAGCCGCGTCGAACCGTCCCGCAGGGTCAGCCGGCCCGCCAGGCCCAGGTCACGGTCGAGCCAGGAGTTCAGCAGCGGCCCGCCGTAGATCTCCACCGCCACCTGCCGCCAGCCGTGCGCCCCCGCGTCGGGCAGCGGCTTGACCCGCAGGTTGGGGGAGTCGGTGTGCGCGCCGACGACGCGGAACGGCGTGTGCGCCTCGGCGCCCTCGGGGACGTACCAGGCCACGATCGCGCCACCGCGCAGCACGTACTTGCCGCCGCTCGTCCCGTCCCAGGCGTCCGTCTCGGCGACCTGCCGGAACCCTGCCTTCTCCAGCCGCTCGGCGGCGTTCGCCACGGCGTGGTACGGCGAAGGGCTGGCCGCCAGGAAGGACATGAGGTCGTCGGTGTGGCCGCGGTCGAAGCGGGAGGGTTCGCTCATGGGGTTCACCTTAACGACGAAGGGGTTCACCTAGACGACGTACGAGGGCCCGCTCCCGGCGATGGAAGCGGGCCCTCGGGAGAGCTGTGCTGATGTGTCCTAGAACGCGGCCTCGTCCAGTTCCATCAGGTCCAGCTCGACGCCCTGGGCGAGCTTGCGCGCACCCGTGACACCCGGCAGGACGTTGGCCGCGAAGAACTTCGCCGCCGCGATCTTGCCCGTGTAGAACGCCTTGTCCTTCGCCGAAGCCGTCTCCAGCTTCTCGGCCGCGACCGCGGCACCCTTGAGGAGCAGATAGCCGACGACCACGTCACCGGAGGCCAGCAGCAGCCGGGTCGTGTTGAGGCCGACCTTGTAGATGTTCTTGACGTCCTGCTCGGTGGCCGCGAGGTCGGTCAGCATCAGACCGACGATGGCCTCCAGCTCGACGGCGGCCTTGGCGAGGTGCTCGCGGGCGGCGGAGAGCTCCTCGCCGCCGGTGCCGAGCGCCAGGAACTTCTTGATGTCCTCTGCCAGGCCGTTCAGGGCGGCGCCCTGGTTGCGGACGATCTTCCGGAAGAAGAAGTCCTGGCCCTGGATCGCGGTCGTGCCCTCGTACAGGGTGTCGATCTTGGCGTCCCGGATGTACTGCTCGATCGGGTACTCCTGGAGGAACCCGGAGCCGCCGAAGGTCTGGAGCGACTGGGCGAGCTGCTCGTAGCCCTTCTCGGAGCCGTAGCCCTTCACGATGGGCAGGAGCAGGTCGTTGAGCGCGTGCTCGGCCTTCGCGTCCTCGCCCGCGGCCTCCTTGACGGCGATCGCGTCCTGGATCGACGCGGTGTACAGCACCAGGGCGCGCATGCCCTCCGCGTACGCCTTCTGCGTCATCAGCGAGCGGCGGACGTCCGGGTGGTGCGTGATGGTGACCTTGGGCGCGGTCTTGTCCATGAAGTTCGCGAGGTCCGGACCCTGGACGCGCTCCTTGGCGTACTCCAGCGCGTTCAGGTAGCCCGTCGACAGCGTGGAGATCGCCTTCGTGCCGACCATCATGCGGGCGAACTCGATGATGCGGAACATCTGGCGGATGCCGTCGTGCTTGTCGCCGATCAGCCAGCCCTTGGCGGGGTGCTGGTCGCCGAAGGTCATCTCGCAGGTGTTGGAGGCCTTCAGGCCCATCTTGTGCTCGACGTTCGTCGCGTAGACGCCGTTGCGCTCGCCCAGCTCGCCGGTCTCGAAGTCGAAGAGGTACTTCGGGACGAGGAAGAGGGACAGCCCCTTGGTGCCCGGGCCGTGGCCCTCGGGACGCGCGAGCACGTAGTGAAGGATGTTCTCCTCCATGTCGTGCTCACCGGAGGTGATGAAGCGCTTGACGCCCTCGATGTGCCAGGAGCCGTCCTCCTGCTGCACGGCCTTGGTGCGACCGGCGCCCACGTCCGAACCGGCGTCCGGCTCGGTGAGCACCATGGTCGAACCCCAGGTCCGCTCCACGGCGATCTGGGCGATCTTCTTCTGTACGTCGTTGCCCTCGTCGTAGAGGATGCCGGCGAACGCCGGGCCGGAGGAGTACATCCACACGGCCGGGTTGGCGCCGAGGATCAGCTCCGCGAACCCCCAGATCAGCGACGAGGGCGCCGTCGTGCCGCCGATGCCCTCGGGCAGGCCGAGGCGCCAGTACTCGGAGTCCATGAAGGCCTTGTAGCTCTTCTTGAAGGACGCGGGGACCGGCGCGGTGTTGG
>JABFXD010000118.1 GCA_013361925.1 Streptomyces sp.
CAGCCCAACCCGGCCCGCTTCGACCTGAAGAAGTGCGAGTCGATCAACGGCGACCACATCCGACTGCTGGACGTGAAGGACTTCACGGAGCGCTGCGCCCCGTGGCTGAAGGCTCCCTTCGCCCCCTGGTCCCCGGAGGACTTCGACGAGTCGAAGTGGCAGGCGATCGCCCCGCACGCCCAGACCCGCCTGAAGGTCCTGTCGGAGATCACCGACAACGTCGACTTCCTGTTCCTGCCGGAGCCGGTCTTCGACGAGCAGTCCTGGACGAAGGCGATGAAGGAGGGCTCGGACGCCCTTCTGGTCACGGCCCGCGAAAAGCTGGAGTCGGCGGACTGGACCTCCCCGGAGTCCCTCAAGGAGGCCGTCCTGACCGCCGGCGAGGCCCACGGCCTCAAGCTCGGCAAGGCCCAGGCCCCGGTCCGCGTCGCCGTCACCGGCCGCACGGTGGGCCTGCCCCTCTTCGAGTCCCTGGAGGTCCTGGGCAAGGAGACGACGCTGGCCCGCATCGACGCGGCCCTGGCGAAGCTCGCCGCCTGACGCACGCGCACGTGAGGGGCGGCATCCGGATCACCGGGTGCCGCCCCTTCGCCGTACCCCGGACAGGGCGGCAACTGCCGGGTTACCGTCGGATCATGAGCATTCTGGCCGTGGTCTGGGACGTCGACGACACCCTTTTCGACTACTCCGGTGCCGACCGTGCCGGAATGCGGCTGCATCTGACGGCCGAGGGGCTGCTGGACGGGTACGAGAGCGTCGAGCAGGCCATCGTGCGCTGGCGGCGGATCACCGACGTCCAGTGGGCGCGGTTCTCGGCCGGGGAGGTCGACTTCCAGGGGCAGCGCCGGGACCGGGTGCGGGCGTTCCTGGACGCGGAGCTGACCGACACGGAGGCCGACGCCTGGTTCCAGCGGTACGTCGACCACTACGAGACCGTCTGGGCCCTCTTCCCGGACGTCCTGCCGGTCCTCGACGCCCTCGCCGGCAGCCACCGGCACGCGGTGCTGTCCAACTCCAGCATCCATGTCCAGGACCGCAAGCTGCGCAGCCTCGGTGTCCACGACCGCTTCGAGGCGATCCTGTGCGCCGCGGAACTCGGCGTCTCCAAGCCCGAGGCGGGCGCCTTCCACGCGGCCTGCGCGGCCCTGGAACTCGCCCCGGAGCAGGTCGCGTACGTCGGCGACCACCCGGAGATCGACGGCCGCGGCGCCGCCGAGGCCGGACTGCGCTCGTTCTGGATCGACCGTGACGGCGTGTACGCGGCCGCCGGGGCACCCGTCGGCCTCCACCGGATCGCCACCCTCGCCGAACTCCCCGCGCTCCTCGGCGCGGATACCCGTTTTGGAGCCCCGTCCACCTTCGGGTAATGTTCTTCCTGCGCCGAGGGGAGCGGGCCGAGAGGCCGGAAACCCGGAGCGTACAACTAGAACAAGATCCCCCTCGGGGCTTGCGTTCCAGTGGCCTATGGTGTAATTGGCAGCACGACTGATTCTGGTTCAGTTAGTCTTGGTTCGAGTCCAGGTAGGCCAGCTCGCAGAGCTCATCTGCAAAGCCCCCGTTGTGTAGCGGCCTAGCACGCTGCCCTCTCAAGGCAGTAGCGCCGGTTCGAATCCGGTCGGGGGTACAGATCCTTCCCGGAGGGTCAGTCAGGGTCGCTCCCGCTGACTCTCATGCAGGATCGCTAGGGCCCCCGTTGTGTAGCGGCCTAGCACGCCGCCCTCTCAAGGCGGTAGCGCCGGTTCGAATCCGGTCGGGGGTACAAACTGGTCTAAACCACATTGGTCTATGGTGTAATTGGCAGCACGACTGATTCTGGTTCAGTTAGTCTTGGTTCGAGTCCAGGTAGACCAGCTCGGACCTGCGGTGATTCAGTACTGAACGCCAGCAGGCTCCACGCCCCCGTTGTGTAGCGGCCTAGCACGCCGCCCTCTCAAGGCGGTAGCGCCGGTTCGAATCCGGTCGGGGGTACGTAGAGGAAAGCCCTCCACTTCGGTGGGGGGCTTTCGCCGTTCCTGGGCCCCCTTCCCCGCCCTACTCGAAGCCGTACCGCCGCGTCGACTCCTCCTCCTGCGCGAGTCGATGCAGCGCCTGCAACATCGGCTCGACGAGCACCACACCCAGCACCGCCACCTCCGCCTTCTCCGCCTCCAAGACATGCGACTCCATGAACTCCATGTCCAGCTCGGCGACTTGGCGCATCAGCCGGGCGTACGGCACGAGCGTCTCCGGATTCCAGTCGTAGCCGAGCCGGCGCAGCGCGGCCGTCGCCACCACCAGGGAGCGGAAGGACGGCGAGACGGTCGTCATGGCCTGGGCGTTGGACCAGCCCAGCGTCTTGAGCAGCCCCTCCATCACGACCCGCGCGCCCTGGACGAACTCGTCGTCCGCGTCCGGCTCGGGCACCTGGGGCAGGGCCCAGACCGCCGCGCCGAGGCGCATCGCGCGGGGCAGGGAGTCGTCGTCGACATGGCTCAGCACCTCCCGCACCGTCGCGACCGGCACCCGGCCGACCTGGATCATCGCGCGGATCAGCCTCAGCCGGCGCAGATGCTCCTCGTCGTACTCGGCCGTGGTCGTGTTGATCTGGCGGCCGGGCGCCAACAGCCCTTCGCGCAGGTAGTACTTGATCGTCGCGGTGGACACCCCACTGCGCTCGCTCAGTTCGGCCAGCCGCATGTCTTGCGCCCTTCATTGGGGAGTGCCACTATCCAAGCACCATCGAGAAGGATAGTGCTGCTATCCGACGAGAGTCATGGGGGAGCCGTGTTCGCGAAGCCGGTGCTGGGGCGGACGACCGCCGATGCCGAGGGGGACGTGGTGGTCCTGCTCATCGGGATGCGCGTCAACCACTTCTGGGCGGTGCACCAGTGGGGGCTGGTGATGATCTCGATGTTCCGCATGCTGGCCGAACTGGGCAAGGACCCGGCCCGCGGTCTGCTGGGCAAGGTGATGCTGACGGCGTCGCCGCGGACGTACTACATCGTCCAGTACTGGGAGTCCAAGGAGAAGCTCTACGCCTACGCGCACTCGCCGGAGATGCTCCACCACCGCATCTGGGCCCTGCTCAACCGCAAGGAGCGGGACGGTGCGATGAAGGGGCACGTGGGGATCTGGCACGAGGCCTATGTGGTGCCCGAGGGGTCCTACGAGGCCGTCTACGGGGACATGCCGGCGTTCGGGCTCGCGGCGGCGCACGGGCAGGTGCCGTTGGAGAAGCGGGGGCGCTACGCGAAGGACCGGTTCGCGCACCGGTCGGCCAAGGCGAAGGCGGAGGCGGTCGAAGAGGCCGGGTGACGGGGGGATCGGGGGACGAGGAGGGCCTGCCGCGGCGTTGAGGCAGGCCCTCCTCGGCGTTGTCCCGGTGCGTCCCGGGGGAGCGTCAGCCCGTGCGGCGCAGGGCCTCGGAGAGGCGGGCGGCGGCGTCGATGACCGCCTGGGCGTGCATCCGGCCCGGGTGGCGGGTCAGGCGCTCGATGGGGCCGGAGACCGACACGGCGGCCACGACGCGGTTGGAGGGGCCGCGTACGGGCGCGGAGACGGACGCGACGCCCGGCTCGCGCTCGCCGATCGACTGGGCCCAGCCGCGGCGCCGTACGCCCGACAGGGCCGTCGCCGTGAAGCGGGCGCCCTGGAGGCCGCGGTGCAGGCGCTCGGGCTCCTCCCAGGCCATCAGGATCTGGGCCGAGGAGCCGGCCTTCATGGTGAGCGTCGAGCCGACCGGGACGGTGTCCCGCAGGCCGGACAGGCGCTCCGCCGCGGCGACGCAGATGCGCATGTCGCCCTGGCGGCGGTAGAGCTGTGCGCTCTCGCCGGTGATGTCCCTGAGGTGGGTCAGGACCGGGCCCGCCGTGGCGAGGAGACGGTCCTCGCCGGCTGCCGCGGCCAGTTCCGCGAGGCGCGGGCCGAGAATGAAACGGCCCTGCATGTCGCGCGCCACCATACGGTGGTGTTCCAGAGCCACGGCCAGTCTGTGAGCCGTGGGCCGTGCAAGTCCGGTGGCCGCCACAAGCCCCGCGAGGGTGGCCGGACCGGACTCCAGGGCGCTGAGGACAAGGGCTGCCTTGTCCAGAACGCCGACGCCGCTACTGTTGTCCATGAAACGATACTCACGTCTCACTCTGTGAAACGCAAGTTCCTTTTTTCGTGAGACGCGCAACCCTTGGATGCACAGCGGCCCGCGGACCAAACGGGCCTGGCGGCGGCTGCCCGGGAATCCAGGGGTACGGGCGCCGCTTCCGGAAGATCTCTAGTTGGGCCGGCGCACCTTTGCCGGCCGGAGGGAAAGCGATGGGTAGGACACTCGCGGAGAAGGTCTGGGACGACCACGTCGTCCGGCGCGCCGAGGGCGAGCCCGACCTCCTCTTCATCGATCTGCATCTGCTGCACGAGGTGACCAGCCCGCAGGCCTTCGACGGCCTCCGCAAGACCGGTCGCCAGGTGCGCCGCCTCGACCTCACCATCGCCACCGAGGACCACAACACCCCGACCCTCGACATCGACAAGCCCATCGCCGACCCGGTCTCCCGGGTCCAGCTGGAGACGCTGCGCAAGAACGCCGCCGAGTTCGGCGTGCGCCTGCACCCGCTGGGCGACGTCGAGCAGGGCGTCGTGCACGTCGTCGGCCCGCAGCTGGGTCTGACCCAGCCCGGCATGACCGTCGTCTGCGGCGACTCCCACACCTCCACCCACGGCGCCTTCGGCGGCCTGGCGTTCGGCATCGGCACCTCCCAGGTCGAGCACGTGCTGGCCACCCAGACGCTGCCGCTGGTCCGCCCGAAGACCATGGCCATCACGGTCAACGGCGAACTGCCCGAGGGCGTCACCGCCAAGGACCTGATCCTGGCGATCATCGCCAAGATCGGCACGGGCGGCGGCCAGGGCTACGTCCTGGAGTACCGCGGCTCCGCCATCGAGAAACTCTCGATGGAAGCCCGCATGACCATCTGCAACATGTCGATCGAGGCCGGTGCCCGCGCGGGCATGATCGCCCCCGACCAGACCACCTTCGACTACCTCGAGGGCCGGGTGCACGCCCCCAAGGGCGAGGACTGGGACGCGGCCGTCGCGTACTGGAAGACCCTGAAGACGGACGAGGACGCCGAGTTCGACGCCGAGGTCGTCATCGAGGCCGCCGAACTGTCGCCGTTCGTCACCTGGGGCACCAACCCCGGTCAGGGCGCGCCGCTTTCGGCGGACGTCCCCGATCCTGCTTCGTACGAAGACGCTTCGGAGCGCCTCGCCGCCGAAAAGGCCCTGGAATACATGGGGTTGGAGGCCGGCCAGCCGCTGCGCTCCATCAAGGTGGACACCGTCTTCGTAGGTTCGTGCACCAACGGTCGTATCGAGGACCTGCGCGCCGCCGCCGAGCTCCTCAAGGGCCGCAAAGTCGCCGACGGCGTACGGATGCTGGTCGTTCCCGGCTCCGCGCGGGTCGGTCTGCAGGCCGTCTCCGAGGGCCTGGACGTCGTCTTCAAGGACGCCGGCGCCGAATGGCGGCACGCGGGCTGCTCGATGTGTCTGGGCATGAACCCGGACCAGCTGGCCCCGGGTGAGCGCTCCGCGTCCACCTCCAACCGCAACTTCGAGGGCAGGCAGGGCAAGGGCGGCCGTACGCACCTGGTCTCGCCGCAGGTCGCCGCCGCGACCGCCGTCCTTGGCCACCTGGGCTCGCCCGCCGACCTGTCCGACGCCCCTGTCGCCGCTGGAGTCTGAGAGTCATGGAAGCATTCACCACGCACACCGGCCGGGCCGTCCCGCTGCGCCGCAGCAACGTCGACACCGACCAGATCATCCCTGCTCACTGGCTCAAGAAGGTCACGCGGGACGGGTTCGAGGACGGGCTGTTCGAGGCCTGGCGCAAGGACGAGACGTTCATCCTCAACCAGCCCGAGCGCAAGGGCGCGACCGTCCTGGTCGCGGGCCCCGACTTCGGCACCGGCTCCTCCCGTGAGCACGCGGTGTGGGCGCTGCAGAACTACGGCTTCAAGGCCGTCATCTCCTCCCGGTTCGCCGACATCTTCCGCGGCAACTCGCTCAAGAACGGCCTGCTCACGGTCGTTCTGGACCAGAAGATCGTGGAATCGCTCCAGGAGCTGAGCGAGAACGACCCCGAGGCCGAGATCACCGTCGACCTGGAGGCCCGCGAGGTGCGCGCCGAGGGCGTCACCGCGAGCTTCGAGCTGGACGAGAACTCCCGCTGGCGGCTGCTGAACGGGCTGGACGACATCTCCATCACCCTCCAGAACGAGGCCGACATCGCCGCGTACGAGGCCAAGCGGCCCTCGTTCAAGCCGCGGACGCTCGAGGTCTGACCGCGACCCTCGCGCGACACAACTGAACAGGTCGAGTTTCGGCCACCGAACACCCCCCGCTGTACCCCCGATCAGCCCGATCGGGGGTACAGCCGTGTCTGCACCCGAACGGCCCTGCGCGTGCCGGGAGCGCCCCTCAACTTCCCACGTTAGAGGGGGTGTTGCAGGGGTACGCGAGTGTGTAGGGCGCGGCTTCCACCGGCGCCGGGAAGGCTGTTCTGGGCGGCAGTTGCACCCTGAGCGGGCGACAACTCGCCCCAGATGGCACAATCTGTGCATGGAACACGACGGCCAACTCGAGCTCTATGCGGCGGTCGCGGACCAACTCAAGGAAGCGCACACAACAGTGCGCGCACTGCAAGTCCCGGAGGGCGTACGGATGGCGCTGACCCGGAAGCTGCTGGTCATTACGGCCGCGGCCAAGCACGATCTCGCCGA
>JABFXD010000361.1 GCA_013361925.1 Streptomyces sp.
ACTGGACTCGAACCAGTAACCTGCCGGTTAACAGCCGGCTGCTCTGCCAATTGAGCTACGGAGGAATGCCTCGTTGCATCGAACGTAACTCCCTGGGTATTCGCCAGGGGGCGGGCGTCCGCTGCGACACATACATTAGCGCAAGCAGGGGGGTGCTCCGCCAATCGGTTCCCCCCGGCACCGACGCCGCACCGCATACCTACGCAAGGGAAGGGTGGCAGCCATGCGCTACAAGCTCACTTTCGTCGCCGGGCTGACTCTGGGTTACGTGCTGGGCACGCGTGCCGGGCGCGAGCGTTACGAGCAGCTGAAGAAGTCCGCGCGGCAGGTCTCGCAGAACCCCGCGGTCCGCAACACCGCCGAGTCGGCCGCCCAGCAGGGCCGCCAGTTCGCGGGCAAGGCGTACCACGTGGTGAGCGACAAGGTGGGCGACCGGGTGCCGGACTCGGTGGCCCAGCGGGTGCGTTCCCTGCGGGACCGGAACACCAACGGCGCCGCCGAGGACGACTGGGGAACCAGCAACACTTGAGTGCCGGGCGGGATGACGTCGTCCGGCCCATAGAATTTTCGCCATGGGGATAGTCGCCGGGTTGGACAGTGCGCCCGATTTCACTCGTATCGTCGTCTGCGACGCGGACACGGGCGCCGTGCTCCGGCAGGGCTATGCCCCGCACCCGGTGGAGGGCCGCCCCTCCGACGTCGACCCCCAGGCCTGGCTGCTGTCCCTCGGTGAGGCGGCGGGCGGCGGGCTGCTCGAAGGCGTGCAGGCCATCGGCGTGTCCGCGCAGCAGAACGCCGTCGTGCCGCTGGACGCCCAGGGCAACACCGTCCGCCCCGCCCTCGTCGGCAGCGACAAGCGCGCCCAGGTCGCGGCGGCCGATCTCATCGACGCGCTCGGCGGGCGCGAGGCGTGGGCGCAGTCCGTCGGCTGTGTGCCGCAGGCACCGCAGCCGGTGACCAAGCTGCGCTGGCTGGTGAAGAACGAACCGGACGCGGCCCTGCGCACCGCCGTGCTGCTCCAGGCCCACGACTGGCTGGTCTGGCAGCTCCTCGGGCGGCCCGTGCGCCGGACCACCGACCGCGGCGGCGCCTCCGGCACCGGCTACTGGTCCGCCGCCACCGGCGCCTACCGCACCGACCTCGTCGAGCTGGCGCTCGGTCACCAGGCCATGCTGCCCGAGGTGATCGGCCCCTCGGAGGCGGCCGGTACGACCCCGGAGGGGCTGCTGATCTCCGCCGGGACCGGCGAGACCATGGCCGCCGCCTTCGGCCTCGGCATCGGACTCGGCGACGCCGTCGTGTCGCTCGGGGCCTCCGGCTCCGTCATGGCCGTGCACCCCGAGGCGCTCGTCGACAACTCCGGGATGATCACCTCCCTCGCCGACGCGACCGGCATGCACCTGCCCGTCGTCACCACCCTGAACGCCGTACGGACCCTGCGCGGCACCGCCGAGCTGCTCGGGCTGGCCGATCTGGAGGCCCTGTCCGAGCTGGCGATGAAGTCGACGCCGGGCTCGCACGGCCTTGTGCTGCTGCCCTATCTGGAGGGCGAGCGGACGCCGAGTCTGCCGCACACCGCGGGGACGCTCGCCGGGCTGCGGCGGGAGTCGATGAAGCCCGAGCATCTGGCGCGGGCCGCGTTCGAGGGCATGCTGTGCGGGCTCGCCGACGCGCTCGACGTGCTGCGCGGCCGGGGCGTGGAGGTGCGACGGGTCTTTCTGCTGGGGGCCGCCGCCGAGCTGTCGGCCGTGCAGGCCGCCGCACCGGCGATCTTCGGCGCGCAGGTCGTCGTACCGCAGCCCGCGGACTACGCGGCGATCGGCGCCGCCCGGCAGGCGGCCTGGGCGCTCGGCGTGTCGCAGGGGTCGCTCGACCCGCGCACCCCGCCGGCCTGGCAGGGCGCGGCGGCGCAGATCCTGGAGCCCGGCGAGGAGCTGGCGGTGGGACAGGCGGTGCGGCAGCAGTTCGTGTCGGTCCGCGAGCAGACCCACCCGAACGCCTTCCGCGGCTGACCCCGTGGGCGCACCTTCCGCCCATAAGACGGTAAAGAGCACTGCTGTCGGCTTAATCGGTTGAGGTAACGCGGGGGGAGTGTCCGACGATAGGGGCCAGGGGCAACCACCTCCGGCCCCTGTCGCCGACTCCGAGAGACGTAGCGTGCTCATACGACTTCTGCGGACCTATCTCAGGCCCTACAAGAAACCCATCACCGTCCTGGTGCTGTTCCAGTTCCTCCAGACCTGCGCCACCCTCTACCTGCCCACGCTCAACGCCGACATCATCGACAAGGGCGTGGTGAACGGGGACACGGGCTACATCCTGTCCTTCGGCGCCCTGATGATCGGGATCTCGCTGGCGCAGGTGGTGTGCAACATCGGGGCCGTCTACTACGGCGCCCGAACGGCCGCGGCGCTCGGGCGGGACGTGCGGGCCGCGGTCTTCGACCGGGTTCAGTCGTTCTCGGCCCGCGAGGTGGGCCACTTCGGCGCGCCCTCGCTGATCACCCGGACCACGAACGACGTCCAGCAGGTGCAGATGCTGGCCCTGATGACGTTCACCCTGATGGTGTCGGCGCCCATCATGTGCGTGGGCGGCATCGTCCTCGCCCTCGGCCTGGACGTGCCGCTGTCGGCGGTGCTGGTCGCCGTCGTACCGACGCTGGGCATCTGCGTGACGCTGATCGTACGGCGGCTGCGACCGCTGTTCCGGACGATGCAGGTGCGCCTGGACACCGTGAACCGGGTGCTGCGCGAGCAGATCACCGGCAACCGGGTGATCCGCGCCTTCGTCCGGGACGGGTACGAGGAGGAGCGCTTCCGGAAGGCCAACGGCGACCTCACCGCGATGTCGCTGGCCACCGGCAACATGCTGGCGCTCATGTTCCCCGTGGTGATGACGACGGTGAACCTGTCGTCGATCGCGGTGGTGTGGTTCGGCGCCCATCGCATCGACAGCGGCGGGATGCAGATCGGTGATCTGACCGCGTTCCTCGCCTATCTGATGCAGATCGTGATGTCCGTGATGATGGCCACCTTCATGTTCATGATGGTGCCGCGCGCGGAGGTGTGCGCCGAGCGCATCCAGGAGGTCCTCGACACGTCGTCGAGCGTGGTGCCGCCGGTGGCGCCGGTCGTGGAGCTGCGCCGGCACGGACACCTGGAGATCCGGGGCGCGGGCTTCCGCTACCCCGGGGCCGAGGAGCCGGTGCTGAAGGCGGTCGAGCTGGTGGCCCGGCCCGGTGAGGTGACGGCCGTGATCGGCTCGACCGGCAGCGGCAAGTCGACGCTCCTTGGGCTGGTGCCCCGGCTGTTCGACGCGACCGAGGGCGAGGTGCTGGTCGACGGGGTCCCGGTCGCGGACGTCGAGCCGACGCTGCTGGCGAAGACCGTCGGGCTCGTGCCGCAGAAGCCGTATCTCTTCGCCGGGACCGTGGCGACCAACCTGCGCTACGGCAACCCGGACGCCACGGACGAGGAGCTGTGGCACGCGCTGGAGGTGGCGCAGGCCAAGGGGTTCGTGGAGGGTCTCGAGAACGGCCTCGACTCCCCCATCGCGCAGGGCGGGACGAACGTCTCCGGTGGTCAGCGGCAGCGGCTCGCGATCGCCCGGACGCTGGTCCAGCGGCCCGAGATCTATCTCTTCGACGACTCCTTCTCCGCGCTCGACTACGCCACCGACGCGGCGCTGCGCGCGGCGCTCGCGGCGGAGACGTCGGAGGCGACCGTGGTGATCGTCGCCCAGCGGGTGGCGACCATCCGCGACGCCGACCGGATCGTCGTCCTCGACGAGGGCCGCGTCGTCGGCACCGGCACCCACCGTGAACTGATGGCGGACAACGAGACCTACCGGGAGATCGTGCTCTCCCAGCTGACGGAAGCGGAGGCTGCCTGATGGCCGGGCCCATGGGGCGGATGATGGCCGGGGGCGGCCCGGACAGCCGTTCGCTGGACTTCAAGGTGTCGGGCCGGCGGCTGATCGGCCAGTTCCGGCCGGAGCGGTTCACCATCTACGGGCTGCTGGCCTGCGTGGTCGTCAGCGTCGGCCTGAACTCGATCGGGCCGTGGATCCTCGGCAAGGCCACCGACCTGGTCTTCGCCGGCATCATCGGACGGCAGATGCCGGCCGGGGCCTCGAAGGAGGAGGTCCTCGCCGGGATGCGCGAGCGCGGCGACTCGGCGATCGCCGACATGCTCGGCAGCACCGACTTCACCCCCGGTGAGGGCATCGACTTCACCGCCGTAGGACATGTCCTGCTCCTCGCCACCGGCGCGTTCCTCGTCGCGGGGCTGCTGATGGCGGTGGCGACCCGGCTGGTGAACCGGGCCGTCAACCGCACGATGTTCCGGCTGCGGGAGGACGTCCAGACGAAGATGTCGCGGCTGCCGCTGTCGTACTTCGACAAGCGCCAGCGCGGCGAGGTCCTGTCCCGGGCGACCAACGACATCGACAACATCGGGCAGACCCTCCAGCAGTCGATGGGCCAGCTCATCAACTCCCTGCTGACGATCATCGGCGTGCTCGCGATGATGTTTTACGTCTCCTGGCTGCTGGCGCTGGTCGCGCTGGTGACCGTGCCGCTGTCGTTCGTCGTCGCCACCCGCGTGGGCAAGCGCTCGCAGCCGCACTTCGTGCAGCAGTGGCGCACCACCGGCAAGCTCAACGCGCACGTGGAGGAGATGTACACCGGGCACGCCCTGGTGAAGGTGTTCGGGCGGCAGGAGGAGTCGGCGCAGCAGTTCGCCGAGCAGAACGAGGCGCTGTACGAGGCCGGGTTCAAGGCGCAGTTCAACAGCGGGGTCATGCAGCCGCTGATGATGTTCGTGTCGAACCTCAACTACGTCCTGGTCGCGGTCGTGGGCGGTCTGCGGGTCGCCTCGGGCGCCCTGTCCATCGGTGACGTCCAGGCCTTCATCCAGTACTCACGCCAGTTCTCGATGCCGCTGACGCAGGTCGCGTCCATGGCGAACCTGGTGCAGTCCGGTGTCGCCTCCGCCGAGCGCGTCTTCGAACTGCTCGACGCCGAGGAGCAGTCGGCGGACCCGGAGCGGGCCGAGCGGCCCGAGGAACTGCGCGGCCGGGTCGCGCTGGAGAACGTGTCCTTCCGGTACGACCCCGAGAAGCCGCTGATCGAGGGCCTCTCCCTGAAGGTGGAGCCGGGTCACACGGTCGCGATCGTCGGCCCGACGGGCGCCGGCAAGACCACGCTGGTCAATCTGCTGATGCGGTTCTACGACGTCTCCGGCGGCCGGATCACCCTGGACGGGGTGGACATCGCCAGGATGTCCCGGGACGAACTGCGGGCCGGCATCGGCATGGTGCTCCAGGACACCTGGCTGTTCGGCGGCACCATCGCGGAGAACATCGCCTACGGGGCGTCCCGCGACGTCCCCCGCGGCGAGATCGAGGAGGCGGCGCGCGCCGCACACGCCGACCGGTTCGTCCGGACGCTGCCGGACGGCTACGACACCGTGATCGACGACGAGGGCACGGGCGTCAGCGCCGGTGAGAAGCAGCTCATCACCATCGCGCGGGCGTTCCTGTCCGACCCGGTGATCCTCGTCCTCGACGAGGCCACGTCGTCCGTCGACACCCGCACCGAGGTGCTGATCCAGAAGGCGATGGCCAAACTCGCCCACGGCCGCACGTCGTTCGTGATCGCCCACCGCCTCTCCACGATCCGGGACGCGGACACGATCCTGGTGATGGAGAACGGCGCGATCGTGGAACAGGGCGCACACGAGGACCTGTTGGAGGCGGACGGTGCCTACGCGCGCCTCTACAAGGCACAGTTCGCACAGGCAGTAGCAGAGGTCGACTAATAAACAGGCGGGGGCTGGTCCCACCTCAGGGGCGCGGGGAACTGCGCGACCAGCCCCCACCACCCGCACCCGGCATCAATCGAGGTAGCCCCTCAGCTGATCCGCAAAAGCGTGATCCCGCAGCTTGTTGAGCGTCTTCGACTCGATCTGCCGAATCCGCTCCCGCGTCACGCCGAAGATGCGCCCTATCTCCTCCAGCGTGCGAGGGCGACCGTCGGCGAGACCGTAACGGAGCTGCACCACCTTCCGCTCTCGCTCCCCCAGCGTCGACAGCACCGCCTCAAGGTGCTCCCTGAGCAGCAGGAACGCCGCCGACTCCACGGGTGACGTCGCGTCGCCGTCCTCGATCAGGTCGCCCAGCGCGACGTCGTCCTCCTCGCCCACCGGCGCGTGCAACGACACCGGCTCCTGCGCCAGCCGCAGCACCTCACTGACCCGCTCCGGCGGGAGGTCGAGGTGGCCGGCCACCTCCTCGGGCGTCGGTTCGTAGCCGCGTTCCTGCAACATGCGGCGCTGGACGCGGACGACCCGGTTGATCAGCTCGACGACATGGACCGGCACGCGGATGGTGCGGGCCTGGTCGGCGAGGGCGCGGGACATGGCCTGGCGGATCCACCAGGTGGCGTACGTCGAGAACTTGTAGCCGCGGGCGTAGTCGAACTTCTCGACCGCGCGGATCAGGCCCAGGTTGCCCTCCTGGACCAGGTCGAGCATGGTCAGCCCGCGGCCGACGTACCGCTTGGCCACCGAGACGACCAGCCGCAGGTTCGCCTCGATGAGGCGGCGCTTGGCCATGCGGCCCATCACGACGAGGCGGTCCAGGTCGAGGGCCAGCCCGCTGTCCAGGCCGGGGGTGCCGAGCTTCTCCTCGGCGAACAGGCCCGCCTCGACGCGCCGGGCGAGTTCGACCTCCTCGGCCGCGGTGAG
>JABFXD010000715.1 GCA_013361925.1 Streptomyces sp.
CTCGGCGGCGCATGGGACGTACCGCCAACCGTGCCGCCGGAGGGCAGTCCATGCGTACAAGTCAGCTTCTCCTCCGCTCCGGGCCGATCGCGGCTGCCGTCGCCGCGCTGGCCGCCACCCCGGCGGTCGCGGCCTCCGGGATCTCCGTGAGCACGACCGGCTCCACGGTCTCGGTGACCACCAGCGCCTGCACCCAGGTCAACGGCAGCTGGGGCACCGCCTCGCTGCTCACCAGCAGCCAGGCGAGCTTCGCCCAGGGCCGCCAGGTGTCCCTGTCGGGGACGAGTTCCCTTCAGTCGGCCGCCTGGTCCGGCGTGAGCCCCGGGACGTACACGGTCGTCGTCATGTGCGCCGACAACTCCACGGCCGGCGCCCAGTCGGTCATCGTCTCGACGGCCTCCACGCCGACGATCTCCGCGACCGCCTCCCCGTCGCGCGGCGTCATGGGCGGCCTCGGCGGCGGCATCAAGGACTACGGTCCGCTCACCCTGGGCGCCGGTGCCGCCCTCGTAGGAATCGGCGGCATCGCGACGGCCTGGTTCCTGCGCCGCCGCGCCAAGCCCTACCGCCTCTAGGACTCCAGTTCTTCGAACTCCTCCAGCGCGTGGGTGAGCCACCGCGTCCAGAAGGTCTCCAGATCGATCCCCGCCCGCAGGATCAGGTGCTGCAACCGGTCCTGCGGGCTGTCCTTGCCCGGCGGGAAGTCGCGCTGCTCGATCTCCTCGTACTCCGCCAGCTGCCGCCGGTGCAGCTCCAGATGGCGGCGCAGATCGGCCTCGATGCCCTGGATGCCCTCGTTGCCGACCACGGCCGCCGCCCGCAGCCGCAGGAACAGCGTCTCGCGGTACGGCTTGGGGTCCTGGGAGGCGGCCGTCCAGCGGGCCAGTTCGGCGCGGCCCGCGGGCAGGACCTCGTACGACTTCTTCTGCCCGCGGGCCGGCTGCTCCGACGGCAGCGCCCGGATGTGCCCCTCGGCCTCCAGTTTTCCCAGCTCGCGATAGATCTGCTGATGCGTCGCCGACCAGAAGTAGCCGATCGACCTGTCGAAACGCCGCGTCAGGTCGAGGCCCGAGGACGGCTTTTCCAGCAGGGCGGTCAGGATCGCGTGCGGGAGTGACATGGGGTCATCCTAGGGACGGCATTCACAGAGCCGCCGCGACCTCGGTGCCCTGCTTGATGGCCCGCTTGGCGTCCAGTTCGGCGGCCACGTCGGCACCGCCGATGAGGTGCGCCTTCACACCGGCGGCGACCAGCTCCTCGTACAGGTCGCGGCGCGGGTCCTGGCCGGTGCACAGGACGACGGTGTCCACCTCCAGGACCGTGCTCTCCTCGCCGATGGTGACATGCAGTCCGGCGTCGTCGATCCGGTCGTAGCGCACGCCCGGGACCATGGTGACGCCGCGGTGCTTGAGCTCGGTGCGGTGGATCCAGCCGGTGGTCTTGCCGAGCCCCGCGCCGACCTTGCTGGTCTTGCGCTGGAGCAGATGGACGGTGCGCGGCGGGGCGGGGCGCTCGGGGGCGGTGAGGCCGCCGGGGCCGGTGTGGTCCATGTCGACGCCCCAGTGGCGGAAGTACGTCGCCGGGTCCTCGTTGGCCTTGTCGCCCGCGTCCGTCAGGAACTCGGCCACGTCGAAGCCGATGCCGCCGGCGCCGAGGATCGCGACGCGGTCGCCGACGGGTGCCTTGTCGCGCAGGACGTCGAGATAGCCGACGACGCTCGGGTGGTCGACGCCGGGGATGTCGGGGGTGCGCGGGGTGACGCCGGTGGCGACGACGACCTCGTCGTAGCCGTCCAGGTCGGCCGAGGTCACGGGCGTGTCCAGGCGTACGTCCACGCCGTGGGCGGCGAGCTGGTGGCGGAAGTAGCGCAGGGTCTCGTCGAACTCCTGCTTGCCGGGGACCTGGCGGGCGACGTTGAGCTGGCCACCGATCTCGCTCGCGGCGTCGTACAGCGTCACCTCGTGGCCGCGTTCGGCGGCGGAGACGGAGCAGGCGAGGCCCGCCGGGCCCGCGCCGACGACCGCGACGCGCTTCTTGCGCCGGGTCGGGGAGAGCACCAGCTCGGTCTCGTGGCAGGCGCGCGGGTTGACCAGGCAGGAGGTGATCTTGCCGCTGAAGGTGTGGTCGAGGCAGGCCTGGTTGCAGCCGATGCAGGTGTTGATGGCCTCGGGGGTGCCGGCCGCGGCCTTGTTCACGAAGTCGGGGTCGGCGAGCATCGGGCGGGCCATGGACACCATGTCCGCGTAGCCCTCGGCCAGCAACTCCTCGGCGACTTCAGGGGTGTTGATGCGGTTGGTGGTGACGAGGGGGATGCGGACCGCGCCCATGAGCTTCTTGGTGACCCAGGTGTACGCGCCGCGCGGCACCGAGGTGGCGATCGTGGGGATGCGGGCCTCGTGCCAGCCGATGCCGGTGTTGATGATCGTCGCGCCGGCCGCCTCGACGGCCTTGGCCAGGGTGACGACCTCGTCGTGGGTGGAGCCGCCGGGGACCAGGTCCAGCATGGAGAGCCGGTAGACGATGATGAAGTCCTCGCCGACGGCCTCGCGCACCCGCCGCACGATCTCGACCGGGAACCGCATGCGGTTCTCGTACGACCCGCCCCAGCGGTCGGCGCGCCGGTTGGTCTGCCGGGCGATGAACTCGTTGATCAGATAGCCCTCGGAGCCCATGATCTCCACGCCGTCGTAGCCGGCCCGCTGGGCGAGGCGGGCCGCGCGGGCGTAGTCGTCGATGGTCCCCTCGACCTCGGCGTCGGTGAGCTCGCGGGGCGGGAAGGGGCTGATCGGCGCCTGGAGGGGGCTCGGGGCGACGAGGTCCTGGTGGTAGGCGTACCGGCCGAAGTGCAGGATCTGCATCGCGATCCGGCCGCCCTCGCGGTGCACGGCCTCGGTGATGACCCGGTGCTCGTCGGCCTCCGCCTCGGTGGTGAGCTTCGCGCCGCCCTCGTAGGGCCGCCCCGCGTCGTTGGGCGCGATGCCGCCGGTGACGATGAGGCCGACGCCGCCCCGCGCACGCTCGGCGTAGAAGGCCGCCATGCGTGCGAACCCGCGCTCGGCCTCCTCCAGACCGACGTGCATGGAGCCCATCAGGACGCGGTTGGGCAGCGTGGTGAAGCCCAGGTCCAGCGGGCTCAGCAGATGGGGGTAACGGCTCATGGCAGGCCTCCGTGCGCGGTGTCGTCCCTCCTGTTGTAGAGGACCGCGCACGGTTTATGCAACTAGTTGCAGAACCAGGCCGGGGGTGATGTGCCGCAGCTCACCTGCTTTCGAGCAGCACGTGCAGCTCCCGCTCCTGGTCCCCGGAGGCCGAGGAGAGGTCGCGGACCGCGAACAGGGAGTCGAGGGTGGAGCGCAGCCGCTCGATGGCCCAGTAGCCGCCCTGCGCGTCGGCCTCGACGGAGGACGAGAGCCGGGGCGGGGTCGCGCACTCGTGCGCGTCGGTGACCTCGAAGGTGCCGAGCCACACCATCGGGCGGCTCTCGTGGAGCTGCTGGGGCACGTCCTCGGCGGACCGGTCGGACTCGAAGCACTCACAGAGCGCGTCGAACACGATCCGGGCGTCCTCCTTGCTGCACCCGCTGATCTCCAGGGAGACGGGTTCCTCGTGCATGCGCACACGATCCATCGTGATCGCTCCTCTCATGGCGACGGCGCGGTCACACGAGTTCCCCCGTGAACCGCGCCACACCTTCAGAAAAGCACCACTGCCGGGCCGGGACCAGCGGCCGGCCTCAGCTCTTGGTGAAGCGGTACGTCTTGCTGTCGGTCAGCACGCAGAACCCGGGCGAGACGACGATCACCCGCAGGGTGCCGGTCCGCCGGTCGTAGTCGATGCCCTCGGCCTCGAACGTGCCCGAGCAGGAGCTGCGCAGCGGGAGCTGGCGGAGCGCGGTGACATGGCCGGTGACGTTCGTGGCGCCCGGCTCGGCGGACAGGTCGACCTGGAGGAGCGGCTTGGTGATGCCGAAGAGGGTGCCCGCGGGGTCGTCCGAGGAGCACAGCAACCGCGTCGCGGTGACGAAGTCGCAGCCCTGTACGTCGCGTACGGCGTGGTCGAGGGTGACGGTGGACGCCTGCGGGAGGTTCGCCGAGGGCGAGGTGCTCGCGTTGACGCCGGGGGTCGGGAAGACGAGGAAGCGGGTCATCGTGCCGTACTCGCCGGACAGCATCCACTGGCCCGACGGGGCGATGGCCACCCACGAGTTGTTGAGCGCCTCGCCGCTGCTCAGCGTATGGACGTACTCCGACCAGGCGCCGCCCGGAGACTGCACCCGGTACATCTTCGCCGTGCCCGAGTCCGCCTGGTACGGCTCGATGTAGTAGCCGCCGTAGGAGGCGTCGGGGTCGCCGACGTGGTTCCAGCCGCGGCTGGACACGCTCAGCGGGATGGTGCCGATGCCCGTGTAGCGGTTGGCGCTGTTCGCGGGGACCTCGACCGAGGTCAGGCCCTGGCTCTCGGTCAGCGGGTCGGCACGGTCGGAGCCGACCTCCGTCCAGGTGTCGGCGGCCGTCGCGGGCGTGGCGGACGACAGGACGGCGGCGGTGGCGAGGGCGACGAGTCCGGTCAGGACGGCGTGACCACGGTGCCGGGTGCGCAGGGGCATGGCGGGCGGCTCCTCGGAGGGGGGTGGAGGGGTTCGGCGGACAGTGTGGCGGTGCTGTGTAGTCATGTACAGACCAATACGGCAACGGGGAATCGAACTTCTGATCTCACCGGACGCGCCGCGCCGTGTTGAGGGATGGTGGAGGTGGACGCCGATGGCGCCCCAGAGACGGTTGAACGCGGTAGAACAGGGGAGTCGGCACGGGGGACGACGTGCCGTGTGGACGGTCGAAGGACGGTGCGTGCGATGAGTGCAGCCCGGTCTCCCGTCGCCGAGGGCGACGGACCGGTGCGCGGGGCGGTACGGCCCAGCGGGCTGCTCGATGTACTGGGCGTGGCCTCGGTCGTGCTGGACGCCCAGGGCCGCATCGTGCTGTGGAGCCCCCAGGCCGAGGAGCTGTTCGGCTACTCGGCGCGCGAGGCGCTCGGCGAGTACGCCGCCCGGATCATGGTCCACGAGCAGTACCTCGACCTCGTCGTGAAGCTCTTCGCCGACGTCATGGCCACCGGGCAGAGCTGGGCCGGCGCTTTCCCGATCCGGCGCAAGGACGGCACCACCCGTCTGGTGGAGTTCCGCAACATGCGGCTCCTCGACGACCACGGGGACGTGTTCGCGCTCGGCCTCGCGGCCGACCAGTCGACCGTGCGCGGCCTGGAGCGGGACGTGGCGCTGTCGACCCGGGTGGTGGCGCACTCCCCCATCGGACTCGCCGTCCTGGACACCGATCTGCGGTACGTCTCCGTCAACCCGGCACTCGAACGGCTCAACGGCATCCCGGCCGACGACCACCTCGGCCGGACCGTCCGCGAGGTCCTCCCCCACCTAGACGCCGACGCGCTGGAGGCCGCCGCACGCGAGGTCCTCAAGACAGGCCGCCCGATCGTCGACCAGGAGGCCGTCGGCCGTACCCCCGCCGACCCGGAGGAGGAGCACACCTGGTCGATCTCGCTGTACCGCCTGGAGGACGCGTCGGGCACCGTGCTGGGCGTGGCCGCCTCCGTCGTGGACGTCACCGAGCAGCACCGGGCCACCGTCGAGGCGGAGGCGGCGCGGCGGCGCCTGACCGTCATCGCGGACGCCTCCGCCCGGATCGGCACCACCCTGGAGCTGGACCGCACCGCCCGCGAGCTGGCCGACGTCGCCGTACCGGAGCTCGCCGACATAGCCGCCGTGGATCTGCTGGAGGCGGTGGTCGACGGCAGACGCAGCAGCCTCGGCCCGAGCGAACCGGCCGTGATCCGCGCCCTCGCCGTCAAGGCGGAGGACGACGACTCCGCCGCCCTGGGCGCGGCGGACCCGCCGGGACAGGTCGCCCGGTACGGGCCGGACCGCCTGGTCACCGAGTGCGTGCGCACCGGCGATCCGGTGCTGGTGGCCGAGGTCCAGGAGGCCGACCTGCCGCGCATCGCCCGTTCCCCGGAGGCGGCCGAGCTGCTGGCCCGCGCGGGCGTGCACTCGTATCTGGCCGTGCCGTTGATCGCGCGCGGTGAGGTGCTCGGCGCCCTCGACCTCAAACGCACCCGCAATCCGCTGCCGTTCAGCGAGGACGACGTGCTGCTGGCCCGGGAGCTGGCGGCGCGGGCGGCCGTGCAGATCGACAACGCCCGCTGGTACCAGAACGCCCGCGACACCGCGCTGACCCTCCAGCGCAGCCTGCTGCCCAGCCATCCCCCGGTGACGGGCGGCCTGGAGGTCGCCTCCCGCTACCAGCCCGCCGGGGCCACGGCCGAGGTCGGCGGCGACTGGTTCGACGTGATCCCCCTCGACGGCCGCAAGACCGCGCTCGTCGTCGGCGACGTGATGGGCAGTGGTATCAACGCCGCCGCCACCATGGGCCGGCTGCGCACCGCGACCAACACGCTGGCCTCCCTCGACCTCGAACCGGCCCGGCTGCTGGAGCACCTGGACCGGATCACCCAGGATCTGGACCACTCCATCGCGACCTGTGTCTACGCCGTCCACGACCCGCGTCTGCGGCAGTGCCGGATCGCCAACGCCGGGCATCTGCCACCGGTACGGCTGCGTGCCGGGCGCAAGCCCGAACTCCTCGAACTGCCCACCGGGGCGCCGCTGGGCGTGGGCGGGGTCGCCTTCTCCACCACGACCGTCGACCTCGACCCCGGCGACCGGCTGGTC
>JABFXD010000684.1 GCA_013361925.1 Streptomyces sp.
GCCCTGGCCGAGAGCGCGCGCCGCTTCCAGCACCGAGGCGGACACGCGGCCGCGGCGACCGCCCTCGAACGCGCCGCCGAACTCACCCCCGACCCGGACACCCGGGCCGGCCGCCTGCTCCTCGCGGCCGAGTCCGCCATGTACGCGGGCCACCCGCAGTGGGTCGGGGAGATCGCGGGCCGCGTCACCACGCTGACCGACGACCCGCAACTCCTCGCCGAAGCCTCCCTGCGGGCCGGTTGGTCCCTCGCCGTCACCCTGCGCCACGACGAGGCCCTCGCCTTCCTGCTCCCCGTCGCCGCGTCCATGGCCACCCCGGCACCGGCCCTCGCCCTCAGCGCACTGGGCACGGCGGCGACCCCGGCGTACAACTCGGGCGACCCCCGCCACCGGCACGAGATCCAGCGGATCGACGGTCTCGTCGCGGAGGAGCCGGACGGGGCCGACCGGGTCTGGACGCGGGCGGCGACCCAGCCGTTCACCGACCGCCAGCGCACGCTGAAGAACCTCGCCCACGCCGTCGACACCCTGCCCGAGGAGACGGACCGCACCCTGCCCGCCCTCGTCACCCTCGGCGGAGCCGCCTGGATCCTGGACGAGACCGACGAGGCCGTACGTCTGCTCGGCCGGGCCATGGACCATCTGCGCCGGGCCGCCACCGCCGGCGCCAACTGCACCGTCGCGCAGGCACTGGCCCTCGCGCACTTCGAGAGCGGTGCCTGGGACGTGGCCCTGGCCGCCGCCGAGGAGGCCTCCTGGCTGGCGACGGAGGCGGGCGCGGACAACGTCGGCGTCGGCTCACCGCTCCTCCAGGCCACCGTGCGCGCCGCCCGCGGGGACCACGCCGGCGCCCGGGCCCAGGTGGCGGACGCCGTCCGCGGCCGGGACCTGCGTGCCTCCCGCAGCCTGTACGTGCGACGCCGCCACGCGCTCGCCCTGGCGGCGTCGGCGCAGGGCGACCACGAGACGGCGTACGGCCAGCTCCGCCGCACTTTCACCGACGAGGACCGGCCGGCCCCCGTCCACTACCACGCCTCCCTCTACCACCTCGCCGACCTCGCCGCCGCGGCCGTCCGCGCGGGCCGCACCGACGACGCCCGCACCGTGCTCGACGCCGTGCGCCGCACCCTCGAACAGCCGCGCTCCGCCCGGCTGGCCGCGATCGTGCACCGCGCCTCGGCCCTGCTGAGCGAAGCCGAGGACGCCGAACCCCACTTCCGCGCGGCGACCGACGACCCGGCAGCCGCCCGCTGGCCCTTCGAACACGCCCTCGCCCGCCTCGACTTCGCCGAATGGCTGCGCCGCCGCCGACGCGCCGCCGAGGCCCGCCCCCATCTCACGGCCGCCCTCGACACCTTCGTACGACTGGACGCGCGCCCCTGGGCCGAGCGGGCCACCGCCGAACTGCGCGCGGCGGGCGTGCCCGTGACCCTCGCCTCCTCGTCCGACGCCCTGGCCGGGCTGACCCCGCAGGAGCTGGAGATCGCCCAACTCGCCGCGGAGGGCCTGACCAACCGGGACATCGGTGCCCGGCTCTATCTCTCCCCGCGCACCATCGGCTTCCACCTGCACAAGATCTTCCCCAAGCTCGGCATCACCGGTCGCGCCCAACTGCGCGACGCCCTCGGTCGGTTGCCGGGCTCGGACTGACAACTCCTCGGCGCCTCACAGTCGGACGAGTCTCTCGAAGAAGAACTCGTGCTTGAGGAAGGAGGTCTGGTGCTCCGCGCCCGGGTAGGGCGGGATGAGCTGGGCGGCCTGGAAGAGCCGCCAGCCGTCCTGGAGGGCGGCGACACCGGTCCTGTACGGCGGTTCGTCGCTGTCGCCCGTGGTGGGACGGGTGGTGCCGGTGCCGTCGTAGCGGGCCCAGCCGACGACGTCCGAGTCGAGGGCGGAGGTGGACAGATACAGGACGAGCACCTGCTGGCGGTCCGCGACGGTCATGACTGGCTCCTCAGGGCGGGCCGGTTGGCGATACGGGTGGCCCAGTGGTCGATGTCGAAGTCGCTGTCCCCGCTCAGGGCGCGCCACAGGTGGATCCGGTGGTGGATCTCCAGTCGGCCGGTCGCCGGTTCGTACCAGGGGAAGGTGTGCCCCAACTCGGCGGCCACGTCAGGGGAGTTCAGGTCCGACACGTCCCACAACCGGACCTGTGGCACGGTCGGGTTGAAGCGGATCTTGTACATGTGGCGGACGGTGTCGCTGTCGTTGCGCCGCCCGCCGTGCCAGATGCCGTGGTGCAGCAGCATGACCGTGCCGGCCGAACACGTCAGCCGGGTCTGGCCGAGGAGGTTCTGGTAGCGGCCGGTGTCGGACTCGTTGGTGCGGCGCAGATGACTGCCCGGCACGACGAGGGTGCCGCCCATGTCCGCGGTGACGTCCTGCGGGTAGTACATGAGCTGCACGTCGAAGGCGTCCGGGCGGACGTCGATGAGGGCGTCGGCGTGCAACGGCTGGGCGCTGCCCTCGTGCGGCTCACGCGTGTGCACGAAGTGGTGGTCGACGGTCGGGTCCGGACCGACCAGGCTCTCCAACGCCCCCGCCACGGCGGGCAGTTCGACGAGCCGACGGGCGAAGGAGCCCTCGGGGAACGCCTTCGGGACCGGGGTGCCGTACGGCACGACCGGCAGATCGCCGGTGAAGACGCGAAGCGCCTCCTCGTTCATCTCCGCCGGGACGACGCCGTCGAGACGCAGGAAACCGTGCGCCACGAACCGCGCCACCTGGACGCTGCTCAGCAGCTGAGGTGTGGTTGACATACGCCGAGCCTAGGTTCGGCCACCTCTCCTGCAATGGGTCGTAATCGACGACTGCTGGTAATTTTCCACCATGTGGCAACAGGTGGAACTGGCCCTCGATCTGCCGCCCCAGGTGGCGAACGCGGGTGTGGGCGTGCACGGCGCGGCGGGGCCGCACGAGGTGTTCCGGCTGCCGCGACTGTGGCAGCTCCACCTGTACAGCTACTCCGGCACCCTGGAGTTCGGCGGGGTGGCGCACCCGATCCGGCCCGGCCATCTGAGCCTGGTGCCGCCGGACACGGAGGTCCACTTCCACTACGACGCCCCGCGCTGCGAGCACCTCTACGCCCACTTCCGGCTGCCCGGCAGCGGAGAGCGGCGCCGGCTACCGGCGATGCAGGACACCGGCGCGGACGCGGCCGTGCTGAGCGGGCTGCTGCGCCAGACGGTGGCGGCGAGCACGCAGTCCCCCTCGCGTGCCTCGGCGGAGCTGTGGACGGTGCTGTGGCGCACGACCACCCTGACCGGCTCCGCGGACAACAGCCCGAGCCCGCGCCACCCCGCGCTGCGCACGGCCATGGCCCATATCGAGGAACACCTGGCCGGACCCCTGACCATCCCGGCCGTCGCCCGCGCCGCGGGCGTCTCGCACACCCATCTGACCCGCCTCTTCCGCGAGGACACCGGGTACACGGTCGTCGGCTACATCAGACACCGCCGCATGGAGCGCGCCCGGCACCTCCTGAACGCCTCGACCCTCGCGATCCCGGCCATCGCGGCCGCCGTCGGCATCGCCGACCTCCAGGCGTTCAACAAGACGTGCCGCAAGGAACTGGGCGCCTCACCCCGCGCGGTGCGCCAGGCGGCGAGCGGGTGAGCGCCCGGCACGTCTAGTCGGTCCGCGTGAAGGTGCCCAGCCCCTCGGCGTCGAGGTACTCGACGGTGAAGGACTTCTTGCCCGGATCGAAGGACACCCCGGTCCGGCCGACCGCGTTCTCGCCGGCCGTCTCGAAGCTGAAGGTGTCACCGTCGTAGTGCGTGAGCCGGTACGACTGGGGCTCCGGACCCAGACGCAGGGTCAGCCGGCCCTTGGCGTCGGCGACGACCTGCGCCCGCCCGTAGTAGTCGCTCTCGTACGTGCCGGTGTAGGTGTCGGCCGCCTTCGCGGGCGCGGCACCCGAGGGCGGGTGGGCGTAGTCGGTCTTCGACCGGCCCTCGTCCGCCTGCTGCTGGTAGAGCCCGTCCACCAGGGGGATCCAGTCGCGGCTGACCTTGCCCGTCTCCGCGATGTCGAAGAAGTCGAGGGCCACGGCGTCGGCGACCCCGGCCGGCGAGGAGTTGGTGAGGACGACGATGCCGAGGTCCTCGCCGGGCAGCATCGTGACGTTGGTGTGCGCGCCCAGCGCGAACGCTCCGGTGTGGGAGAGCTTGAGCCGGCCCGCGTCGTCGTAACTCACGTTCCAGCCCAGGCCGTAGAACCCGGTCCGGCCGGCCGCCGCGTGGGGCGGGTTGGAGACCGCCTCGGGCCAGTGGGTGCGTTCCAGGGCCTTGGCGTCGATGACCTGCTTGCCGTCCAGCTTGCCGTCGCCCAGCTGGAGCCGCAGCCACCTCGCCATGTCCCGGGCGCTGGAGCTGACGCCGCCGGCCGGGGACTGCGCGTCCGGGTCCCGCACGGACTCGGCCTTCCACGAGCCGTCGGCGGTCTTGACGTGGCCCCAGGCCCGGTCGGCGGCCTTCGCGTAGTCCTCGAACCGGGAACTGGTGGAGTTCATGCCGGCCGGCTTGTAGAGGGTGTCCTCGGCGAGCTTCTCCCAGGACACGCCCTTCTCGTCGGCGACGGCCTGGGCGGCGGCCGTCAGCCCGAAGTTGGTGTAGGCGTAGCTCGCGCGGAACGGGGTCAGCGGCTCGTAGCGCAGGTGGGACAGGATGTATTCGCGGTCGTAGCCGAGGTCCTCCAGGAGATCCCCGGCGTGGTCGGGAAGGCCGCTGCGGTGCGAGAAGAGGTCGGCGACCGTCACATGGGAGGTGACCCACGGGTCCTTCAGACGGAAATCCGGCACGTTCGGGGCGACGGGCTGGGTCCAGCCCTCCACGCCCACCGCTCCGGCGACGACGGTGGAGGCGATCGGCTTCGAGACGGACGCCAGCTGGAAGACGGTGTCGGCGTCCACCGCGGCCTTCTCACCGGCCTTGCGGACCCCGTAGCCCTTGAGATGGACCACCTTGCCGTCATGCACCACGGCGACCGCCACGCCCGGTGTCCCGGTACGTTTCATGGCCGACTTGACCACGCCGTCCAGCTGGTCGACGGCCCGCTGGACCTCCGCGTCGTCGAGCTGGGGCGGGGGCTGTGGAGGGGGCGGCGAGGGCCCTGGTGAAGCGGCGCCCAGCAGCGCCGACAGTCCGGCCGCGGCGATCCACCCAAGAGTGCTCACCCCTCCATTGAAAGACCCCCGCCGCCGTATGTCGCGCGGAGGTGCTTCAGCCGAAGTCGGGGATGGGGTGGTCCGAGGTCAGCGCGGCGGCGATGCGCTGGGCGATCGTGTGGGCACTGTGGCCGTCCGCCGCCTTGCGGCCCTGGGTGGTGGACACCGCGATCGCCAGCCGCTCGGAGGGGAGGTAGTCCATGGAGGCGGAGTAGCCGAAGAACAGCGGGTGTTGGGAGATCCAGTCGCCCAGGACCAGCACACCCATGCCGTAGTGGGTGGCCGCGGTGTTCGCGATGCAGACCGTGGCCGGGCACGTGCGGGTGGCGTGGCCCAGACCGACCGTCCCCGGGTTCAGCAGCTCCTTGTACGAGGCGCGGGAGAGCAGCTCGCCCGAGCCGATGGCGGCGGCCGAGCGGGCCAGGTCACAGATGTCGGTGGTCTGGACCGCGCCGGGCGCGGTGGTCCAGGAGGGGTTCCAGAACGTGGACTCCTCGTACGTCCCCCGGTCGTCGGTGAACGCGTGCAGGACCGGGGTCGGGATGTCGGGCGTGAAGCTGTTGCGGGTCTCGCGCAGGTTCAGCGGACCCATGACCTCCCGCTGGAGCAGGACGTCCAGCCGGGTGCCGGTGATCTTCTCGAGGGCGGCGCCGAGGAGGACGAAGTTGGCGTGCGAGTAACTCCAGTTGGTGCCCGGCTCGTACCACCGCGGCTCGCTCGTGGAGAGGGCCACCACTTCCTTGGCCGTCCACTGCCGGAACGGGTCGGCGACGACGGCCTTCTGGAACGCGGGGAGGCGGACGTAGTCGACGAGACCGGTGGTGGACGCGGCCAGCATGCGCAGCGTGATCTTCTCGCCGTGCGGGAGATCGGGGAGCCAGCGCTTGACGGGGTCGTCGAGACCGACCACTCCCTGGTCCACCAGCCGCAGCAGAGCCGTGCCCAGGTAGCTGATGGCGATGTTGCCGTTGCGGAAGTGCATGGCGGGATCGGCCGGGACCCCCGTCATCGACCTGCCGAGCGCGGTCGTGACGACATCGCGGCCGTCGACGGTGACCCGGACGATCACGGACTTCAGGTCCATCTCGGCCTTGGCCCGCTCGGCGATCCGCACGATGTCGCGGGCCGGCCCGTGATCCGGGGACTGGGACCTCGTACACGGCCGGTGGTGACCGTTTCCGCCCGCCGTCGCGGGGGTGCCGAGGGCGAGGAGCGTGAGAAGCGCGGTGACGGCCGTGGCGGCGAGGCGGGACCGTGAGGGGCGGTGCGTGGGGCTCATGGCGGAGGCGATCCTCTCTACTTCGGGGGAATCGGACGGGCGTACACGTGGTCCGGCGTCACGATCTCGGTGATCGCCCGGGCGAGCAGCGTGGACGGCTCCTGGCCCTCGGAGAAGATGTCCGTGTTGATCATCAGCACCAGGGTGGCCTTCTTCGAGGGCAGATAGACGGTGACCGTCTCGTAGCCGGGGATGGACCCGTTGTGCCCGATCCAGCCGCCGCTCTCGAAGATGCCCAGGCCGTACTTGGTGCCGGGGAAGCCGGTGGGGAGCATCGTGAGCCGCTCCGCCTG
>JABFXD010000100.1 GCA_013361925.1 Streptomyces sp.
CAGGATCTCCGTGCAGAGGTTGGAGGAGTGGACCACGCTGCCGGGCAGCGCCGTCTGGTTGGCGGTGCGGTTGGCGGCGTCCTTGAAGGTCATCCAGCCGTTGCCGGTCTGCGCGAGGGTGCGCATCATGCGGCCGTAGAGGTCGCGGGCCGGGATGGTCTTCTTGGCGAGCCCGGCCGCCTCGGCCTTGCGGTACGCGGCGTCGAACTCCTCGCCCCACAGGTCGACCAGCTCGGGCACGTCGGCCGGGGAGAACAGCGACCACTCGGCGTCGGCGTTCACACGGCGCATGAACTCGTCCGGGATCCAGTGCGCGAGGTTCAGGTTGTGCGTACGCCGGGCGTCCTCACCGGTGTTGTCGCGCAGCTCCAGGAACTCCTCGATGTCGGAGTGCCAGGTCTCCAGGTACACCGCGGCCGCGCCCTTGCGCCGACCGCCCTGGTTCACCGCGGCGACGCTCGCGTCCAGCGTCTTCAGGAACGGCACGATGCCGTTGGAGTGCCCGTTGGTGCCCCGGATGAGGGAGCCGCGGGAACGAATCCTGCTGTACGACAGCCCGATGCCACCGGCGTGCTTCGACAGCCGTGCCACCTGGTGGTAGCGGTCGTAGATGGAGTCCAGCTCGTCCAGCGGGGAGTCGAGGAGATAGCAGGACGACATCTGGGGGTGCCGGGTGCCGGAGTTGAAGAGCGTGGGGGAGGACGGCAGGTAGTCGAGGCGGCTCATGAGCCCGTAGAGCGCGGCGACTTCGTCCAGGGCGCGGGTCGTGTCGTCCTCGGCGAGGCCGGCGGCGACGCGCAGCATGAAGTGCTGGGGCGTCTCGATGACCTGGCGGGTGATCGGGTGCCGCAGGAGGTAGCGGCTGTGCAGGGTGCGGAGCCCGAAATAGCCGAAGCGGTCGTCGCCGGCCGGGTCGATCAGCGCGTCGAGCCGCGCCGCGTGGACCCGTACGAACTCCGCCGTACGGTCGGCGACCAGGCCCTCGCGGTGGCCGACCCCGACCGACTCGGTGAAGGACGTGACGCCCTGGGAGGCGGCCTCGGCGGCGATGCTGATGGTCAGCAGCCGGGCGGCCAGCCGGGAGTAGGCGGGGTCCTCGGAGATGAGACCGGCGGCGGCCTCCGTCGCCAGCTCGCGCAGCTCCGCGCCGCCATCGGAGTCCGCCCGGCCGGAGCGGCCGCGCAGCGCGGCGGCGGCGACCCGTCCGGGGTCGGCGTCGGGCAGGTCGGCGGTCAGCTCGGTCAGGGTCCGCAACAGGGCGGTACCGGGACCGTCGTTCTCCGCCTGGACCGCTGAAGCCGGATCGGCTGGCGCGATGGTCACTGGGGGGCTCTCCCTCGCTCGGCACGGGGCCTGGCGGAGAGCAGGGGGCAGCACGAGCGCACACGGCGTCGCGTCCACCGGCCCACTCCACGAGGCCCGGACGTCATGGCACCCGGGCCACGGCGGCCTGGGCGCGCTGTCGGCAGGTCCTCGGACTGACTCCCGTACACGCACAAGACATGCACAAGTACACCGTTGCGGGACAGTTCCGGATTCGCACCGGATTCCCCTGTGGCGACAGCGAGCATGAGCATACATCTTGTGCCGGGTTCGGGTGGCACCCCTAGATGTTGTGTCGCGGCGACTTCAGAGCGTCAACTCATAGGTGAGAAGCGTGAACTCCACACCCGGGATCGGCTGCCAGTCGCGCTCGGGTGCGCGGACGAAGCCGAGACGTTCGTAGATGCGGTGGGCGGCGTACATGATCTCCTGGGTCGACAGCACGATCCCCGTGCAGCCGTCCGCCGCCCTCGCCCGGTCGACGCAGGCGCGGACGAGGGCCTCGCCGGCCCCTCTGCCACGCGCCGCGCGGCTGACGGCGAGCATGCGGATCACGGCCTCGTCGGGCCGGGCGTGCTCGGCCAGGGCGCCGCCGGCGGCGACGTAGGTGACGGTGCCGACGGGCTCGCCGCCCAGGGTGGCCACGAGTACCTCGGCGGAGGCGGCCCGCTTGGCGACGTCTCTCAACTCGCCCAGGTACCAGTCGCTCTCGCCGAAGGCGAGGAGGTCGTCCAGGAGATAGGCCTGGGCCGTGATCTCACCGATCGTGTCGTATTCGCCGGGTTCCGCAGCCCGGATCTCGATGTCCATGGGAGCGAGTGTGCCCGACCGGTACGACAACGGGCCGCCGGATGTTCCGACGGCCCGCTGAGCACGGAAATCCTCAGTGCGAGGTGCCCGCCGTCGCCGGCGGCAGCTCGACCTGGACGCCGGGGTCGCCCGCGTCCGCCGTGTAGTCCTCCGGCCTGGTCTCGTCGACGCCCTCGGGGGCCTTGAAGGCCTTCAGGACGAAGGTCAGGACCACCGTGACGACGACGTTGAGCACGAAGGCCGTCAGGCCGATGTAGCCGATCTCGCCGATGCCCGGGATCTCCTTCGACGAGCCGCCGAAGTGCTTCTGGGTCGGGGAGGCGACGCCGTACGCGGCGACCGTGCCGTAGATCATGCCGACCGCCCAGCCGGCGAGCAGGGCCCAGCGGTGGAACCAGCGGGTGAACAGACCGCCGACCAGGGCCGGGAAGGTCTGGAGGATCCAGATGCCGCCCAGGAGCTGGAAGTTGATGGCGACCGTCTTGTCCATGGTCAGGACGAAGACCAGCGCGCCGACCTTCACCAGCAGGGACACCAGCTTGGAGACCTTGGTCTCCTGCTCCGGAGTCGCGTCCGGCTTGATGAAGTCCTTGTAGATGTTGCGGGTGAAGAGATTCGCCGCCGCGATGGACATGATGGCGGCGGGCACGAGCGCGCCGATGCCGATCGCCGCGAAGGCCACGCCCGCGAACCACGCCGGGAACATGTCCTCGAAGAGCTGCGGGATCGCCAACTGGCCGTTGGTGACCTTGACTCCGGCCGCGATCGCCATGAAGCCCAGCAGCGCCAGCAGACCCAGCATCAGCGAGTACAGCGGCAGGATCGTGGTGTTGCGGCGGATCACCTCACGGCTCCTGGAGGAGAGCGTCGCGGTGATCGAGTGCGGGTACATGAAGAGCGCGAGCGCGGAGCCCAACGCCAGCGTGGCGTACGTCCATTGGCCCGGCTCGCCCGGCACCAGCGCACCGCGCGGCGCGCCCGTCGCCGGGTTGGTCTGGCTGTACGCCTCGCCCGCCTTGGCGAAGATCTCGTCGAACCCGCCCAGCTTGATCGGGATGTAGATGATCGCCACCGCGATGACGATGTAGATCAGCGTGTCCTTGACGAACGCGATCAGGGCGGGGGCCCGCAGACCGGACGAGTACGTGTACGCGGCCAGCACACCGAACGCGATCAGCAGCGGCAGGTCCTTCACGAACCAGTTGGTGTCCTCGCCGCCGCCGACGCCCATGACGTCCAGGACCGCCTGGATGCCCACGAGTTGGAGGGCGATGTAGGGCATCGTCGCGAGGATGCCGGTGACGGCGACCGCGAGCGACAGGCCCTTCGAACCCCAGCGTCCGCGCACGAAGTCGGAGGTCGTCACATAGCCGTGCTTGTGCGAGACCGACCACAGGCGGGGCAGGAAGGTGAAGATCAGGGGGTACACGAGGATCGTGTACGGCACCGCGAAGAAGCCGGCCGCGCCCGCCGCGTAGATCGCCGCCGGGACGGCGACGAAGGTGTACGCGGTGTAGAGGTCGCCGCCGAGCAGGAACCAGGTGACCCAGGTGCCGAACGACCGGCCGCCCAGGCCCCATTCGTCCAGCGAGTGCTCGTTCTCGGCCTTGCGCCAGCGCGCGGCGAGGAAGCCCATGACCGTGACGGCCAGGAAGAAGAAGATGAAGACGCCGAGCGCGACGCCGTTCACGCCGTCGTTCACTTGGTACCTCCACGACGGGCGCGCTGGTCACGCTGCCAGAGCTTGTACGCGGTCATCGTCAGCGCGGTGGAGATGAGCACCCACAGCATCTGGTACCAGTAGAAGAACGGGATGCCGATGAAGGCCGGGTCGACCTTCGCGTACGACCCCACCCACAACATCGCCACGAAGGGCGCGAAGAGGCACAGGGCGATGACCACGCGGACGGGTGTCACCACCGGTGGTCTGGCCTCGGGCGAATCTGATGACATGCGGCGGCTCCATCCCCTCACTGATCACCGTGTAACGCGCAGGCAATCTAGGTCACGGTGTGACAGGAGTGGAAGACCTCGTCCGCATATCGGTATGTCGATTCGGTGAAGGTCCGACATCGGTGTCGACGGCGGGCTTCAGCAGCAGCGGAAGCCCTGACGCGGGTCCTCCTCCCGCCGGTCCGTCCGCATCCGTTCGAACGCCCGCCGGGTCGGCACGTCCGCCTGCGGGTGGTCCCCGCGGACGTGTGCGACATAGCGGTCGTAGGCCGACTCGTCGGTCAACTCCCGTACGTACCAGCGCAGACCCCTAAGGGCGCGGAGAAGTGCCGACCTCATGGAGTGCCTCCTCCTTCTCGTCCCGGGTCGGGAACAGCCCGGCCGGGGCGACGAGTTTCGACTCGACGTAGGGCGCCTCGCTCAGCGAGGAGAGGGCCGGCCTTCGGACGTGCCGTACACAGACCCTCAGCGCGTCGGCGATCACCACCACGATCAACAGGGCGAGGACCGCGGTGAGGACGCCGTCGACCGTGGAGTTGGTGACCACGGTGTGCATGTCGTCCATGGTCTTGGCGGGCGGCAGGACCTCACCCCGGTCGATGGCGTCCTGGAAGACCGAGCGCTGCTTGAAGAAGCCCACCTTGGGGTCGCCGGAGAACACCTTCTGCCAGCTCGCGGTCAGCGTGACGGTGGCGTCCCAGACGAGCGGGATCCCGGTGATCCAGGCCCACTTGAGGCGTCCGGACTTCACCAGCAGCGTGGTGCAGACGGCCAGGGCGACGGCGGCGAGGAGCTGGTTGGAGATGCCGAAGACCGGGAAGAGCTGGTTGATCCCGCCGAGCGGCTCATGGACGCCCACCCACAGGAAGTACCCCCACAGTCCGCACACGATCGCGCTGGTGATGACCAGGCCGGGCTTCCAACCGATGTTCCTGAAGGGCTTGATGACGTTGCCCAGCATGTCCTGGAGCATGAACCGGCCCACGCGGGTACCGGCGTCGAGGGCGGTCAGGATGAACAGCGCCTCGAACATGATCGCGAAGTGATACCAGAAGGCGCGCAGGCTCCCGCCGGTGACCTTGGAGAAGATCTCCGAGACACCGACGGCGAGCGTGGGCGCGCCGCCGGTCCGGGACAACAGGCTGGATTCCTCGACGCGTTCGGCCGCTCGGGCCAGGTCGTCGGGGGAGATCGAGTAGCCCCACCCGGTCACCACCCGGGACGCCTCCTGCACGGTGGTGCCGATCGCTCCGGAGGGCGCGTTCATCGCGAAGTACAGGCCCGGGTCGATGATGCTCGCCGCGATCAGCGCCATCACGGCCACCGACGACTCCATCAGCATGGAGCCGTAGCCGATCATCCGGACCTGCGTCTCCTTCTGGATCATCTTCGGCGTCGTACCGGAGGAGATGAGGGAGTGGAAGCCGGAGAGCGCTCCGCAGGCGATGGTGATGAACACGAAGGGGAACAACGACCCCGCGAAGACAGGGCCGTTGCCGCGCGAGGCGAAGTCCGTGACCGCGTCCATCCTCAGCGTGGGCAGCGCGATCACGACGCCCAGGGCCAGCAGCAGGATCGTGCCGATCTTCATGAAGGTGGAGAGGTAGTCGCGGGGCGCAAGCAGCATCCACACCGGCAGGATCGACGCGATGAAGCCGTACGCCACCAGCCAGACGACCAGCGTCGAGGGCGCCAGGGTGAAGGTGTCGGCCCAGGACGACTCCGCCACCCAGCGTCCGGCGACCAGCGCGAGCAGCAGCAGGGCCACGCCGATGAGTGACACCTCGCTGACCCGGCCGGGCCGCAGGACGCGTAGGTAGAAGCCCATCAGCAGGGCGATCGGGATCGTCATCGCGAGGGAGAAGGTGCCCCAGGGGGACTGGGCGAGGGCGTTGACGACGACGAGCGCCAGCACCCCGAGCAGGATGATCATGATGGCGAAGGCGGCGATGAGCGCCGCGGCGCCGCCGAACGGTCCGATCTCCTCGCGGGCCATCTGGCCGAGGGAACGACCGTCGCGGCGGGTGGAGAAGAACAGCACCACCATGTCCTGGACGGCACCCGCGAGGACGACGCCCGCGATGATCCAGACGGTGCCGGGCAGGTAGCCCATCTGCGCGGCCAGCACGGGGCCGACGAGTGGTCCGGCGCCGGCGATCGCGGCGAAGTGGTGGCCGAGCAGGACCCGCCGGTCGGTGGGGTGGAAGTCGATGCCGTTGTCGAGGCGTTCGGCGGGGGTGGCCCTCGTCCGGTCGACCTTGAGGACCTTGAACGCGATGAACTTCGCGTAGAAGCGGTAGGCGATGGCGTACGAGCCGAGGGCGGCGGCGACCATCCAGGCGGCGGAGACGTCCTCGCCGCGGGCGAGCGCGAGCACGGCCCACCCGGTGGCTCCGACCAGCGCGACGAGGGTCCAGATGACAGTGGTTCGGACGTTCGCGGTACGCACAGGGCGGTCCTCCCGTCCATACGGAGACGGGAGGACCGTAGAGCAGGAAGCGCGGGTGCGCTACACCACCGGCCCTAGTCGAGGGGCCGCTTCAGCCTCGCCACGAACTTGTACCGGTCGCCCCGGTACACCGAGCGCACCCACTCCACCGGCTCCCCGTCCTTGTCGATGGAG
>JABFXD010000230.1 GCA_013361925.1 Streptomyces sp.
GACGTACAAACCGGACCCGGCCGTCTACCAGCTGGCCGTCACCGTCTCCGGGCTGCCGCCGGAGCGGCTGCTGATGGTCGCCGCCCATGCCTGGGACCTGCGCGGAGCCCAGCGCCTCGGCCTGCGCACCGCGTACGTCGCCCGCCCGGTCGGCGACCCGCCCGCGCCCGAGGACCGGTTCGACCTGTACGCCGACGACCTGACCGACCTGGCCGACCGGCTCGACAAGTCGTAGACCCGGCGGAGGTGACGACGCCCCGGACGTAGGGTGCCCCTCATGAGCGCACCCGCCCCGGATCCGTCCCCCTCACCCACCGCCCCCAGGGCCCGGGACATCGGCCTGGGCGTCGGCGATCTGCCCACCGGGCCGTACAACGCGCTCACCGACGTGCCGGGCATCCGGGTGGGGCACACCACGCTGATCGATCCGCCGCGCGTGCACAGCGGCGTCACCGCGATCGTGCCCGAGGGAGTGAGCCCGGCCCGCCCGTTGCCCGCCGGGGTGTTCGTGGGCAACGGCTACGGCAAGCTGCTGGGCGGTACACAGGTGTCCGAACTCGGCGCCCTGGAGACGCCGGTGCTGCTCACGTCGACGCTCTCGGCGTTCCGGGTCGCCGACGCCCTGGTCGGCTGGACGCTGGACCGGCCGGGGAACGAGGGCGTGCGGAGCGTGAACCCGGTGGTGGGGGAGTGCAACGACGGGCTGCTGTCCGACATCCGCTCCCGCCCGGTCCGCGAGGAACACGTCCGGGCCGCCCTGGAGGGCGCGTCCGGCGGGCCGGTGGCCGAGGGATGCGTCGGCGCGGGGACGGGGACGGCCGCGCTGGGCTTCAAGGCCGGTGTCGGCACCTCGTCACGGAGGCTGGTACTGACCGGACGTGAGGTGACCCTCGGCGTGCTGGTGCAGGCCAACTTCGGTGGCACGCTCAGGATTTCGGGCCGTACCGTCACCCCCGTCGACGTGGGGCTGCCCGACCCGGACGTCGGTCCCGACCGCGGTTCCTGCATGGTCGTGGCCGCTACCGACGCACCGCTCGACGCCCGTCAGCTGACCCGGGTGGCCCACCGCGCCGTCTACGCGCTGGCCCGGGTCGGTGCCGGGTACGGCCACGGCAGCGGGGACTACGGTGTCGCCTTCGGCACCCGCCCCCTGGGCGAGGCCGCCGGTCCGGCCGTACTGCCCGACGACCGGCTCGACCCCCTCTTCGTCGCCGTGCTCGACGCCGTGGAAGAGGCCGTCCTCAACTCCCTGCTGACGGCCACCACGACCACGGGCCCGCACGGGCGCACGCGTCACCCGCTGCCCGCGGGGCCCTTGCTCGGTCTGCTGGGGCGAGCGGGCTGAACCGTCCCGCGCGGGGTCAGTGCGAGCGGGCCGCGGCGATGAAGGCGGCCATCTTCTCCCGGCTCTTGATGCCCGGCGCGGTCTCGACGCTGCTGGAGACGTCCACCCCGTACGGGGCGAACGCCTCGATCACGTCGGCCACGTTGTGTTCGTCGAGGCCGCCGGCGATCACGACCCGGCCGGGTACGTCCCTGACCCACTCGGGGATGTCCGCGAAGACGCCGCTGCCGGTGCTGGCGTCGTAGAAGAAGTACTGAAGGGCCTCGGGACGCTCGGGCGGGGCGCCGGACGCGAGGGCGAGGTTGGGGATGTCGACCATCTCGTACACCTGGATCGTGTCGAAGTGCTCGGCGACGGCGGTCGTCTCGGCGTGGGCCAGGGCCACGGCGAACGACGGAATCCGCCCGCGGGCGTGGGCGGCGAGTTCCACGGCCCGTTCCGGCGGGCAGTAGCGTTTGCTCTTGGGCGTCACCACGATCCCGATGGCGTCGTATCCCAGCTCGATGGCCCAGTCGATCTGCTGTTCCTGGGTGAGTCCGCACACCTTCACGAACCCGCCGGACCCCGTCGCCCGCCGCCCGCTCATCCCGTCTCCTTCTCGCACGTGTCACGAAGCTGTGCTCACCGTATGCGCCGGCCGGCCCGGTGGTTCCCGCACCCCGGCGGACAGAGGGGGCGGGGACCTGTTGAGACGCCCTTGCGTGTGACAGTCCGACGGAACGTTTTCGTCCCCTGCGTCACGGATTTACAC
Source organism: Streptomyces sp. (assembly GCA_013361925.1). GTDB lineage: Bacteria > Actinomycetota > Actinomycetes > Streptomycetales > Streptomycetaceae > Streptomyces. The sequence continues at coordinate 2,097 of JABFXD010000230.1, forward strand.
TCGCCGCGACACACGGGGGTGGGGATCGTGCGCAGAGTGCGGAAGGACCCCGAGGAACTGCGTGGAGACGTCTTCGGGCGGGCGCGCGTGACCCTCGTCGCCGGTGTGCTGGCATGGGTCGTACGGTCCTACGGGCTCGGTGACTGGCCGGACGGCTGGCCGTACGTGGAGTTGGACGTGCCGGACCGGTTCTTTCCGACCATGACGGCGGTTATCGGACTCGTGGGGCTGGGCTTCCTCACCGGGACAGCGGTCGCCGTCGCGCAATGGCGCACCGCGCGCAGATACGAGCGCTGGGCCCAGGACCCCGAACGCGCCGCGCTGGTACCGCCGGAGGCGAGACACGACTCGGTGCGCCGCTCGGGACGGCTGAGCGTGCGGGCCGGCTACTACACGGTGGGCGTCTTCCTGGGCTCATGGGTCGCCGTGATCCTCGCCGCGCTGGCCTTCTACGGTGTGCTCGTCCTGCTGGGCGAGGCACCGACGCAGGAGGACGACAGCCGGCTCGGAAAGATCTACACGGGCGTGTTCCTGGCGCTGTTCGCCGTGGCCTGTCTGGTGCCCGCCGTCGCCCTGTTCCGCCGCTGGTACAGCTCCCGCACGGTCGAGCGGCTCTCGGAGGACCCGAACCTCGTCGGACTCACCCTCTCCCACCCGGCGTTGGTGTCCCCCCGCCGAGCCTCCGCCATCCCCTCCCTGGACGTCAGGTTCCAGCCGCCGATCGCGGGCCGCTACGCGGAGCTCCATCAGGTCACCCGGGAGAAGAACGTGATCGACCGGCGGCCCTGGCGGATCGCCTACCTCCGCCTCTTCGACAACGAACCACGCGTCCGGGACTTCATGCGCGGCGCCTGGCGGGAGTTCGGGTACGTCCATCTGATCCGCAGCGCCGCCTCGGTGTCCCCCGCGGAGCTGCGCAAGGCGCACCGGCTGGGGACCGCCAAGATGTTCATCAACACCCGGGCCCGGATGTCCGAGGAGCTCTACCACCAGCCCGTCCACCCCTTGCCCCGGGGCCGCCACCGACTCGTGGGTGCCGCACGGGGCGCGGTACCGGTCAAGGACGCTTACGGCAGCTATCCAATCCGTGCGCTGCTGTGCCACGGCGGCTTCTGGAAGTCGGCGGTGGACACGCTGCTGACCCACGTGGACCTGGTGGTCATCGATCTGTCCGGCTACCGGCGGGAGAACGAGGGCACCCGGTTCGAACTGCAGCGGGTCATCGACCGCGTACCCGTCCATCGCTTCGTCCTGCTCACCGACGCGTCGGGCGACCGGGCCTTTCTGGAGGCCCAGATCCGGGAAGCGTGGTCGCACATGGCGCACGGCTCTCCGAACGCCGGTTCCGGGTCGCGCCGGATCGTCGTGGCGCAGACCAGCGACCACGGCCGCTACTGGAGCGTCCGCCTGGGCCTCGACGTCGCAGCCCAGACCCGTCCGCTGCTCGTCCACCTCCACAACCGGCTGACCAGGGCCGAGTCGCGTTGAGCTGACGGCATTGTCAGTGGCCGTCCGTAGGGTGGTGGGCACACCACGCGGGAGGTAGCGATGCGCAGGCCGGTCGAGGGCGAAGTGTTCGTTCACTACGGTCAGATCTATGTCGAGAGCGACCCGGACACCGTCGGCCCGGATCTCGACGAGGCGTTCGCCGGACAGAGCGGCGGACTGTGCGGCGCCGCGACCCCGGGGTCGCTGTGGCTGACGACCGGGCTGCACACGGGCGATGTCGGCTTCACCGTCGAGGTCCACGAGGAGCCGCCGCCGCTGGACCCGCAGTGGGAGGACGTGGTGGAGGTGTCCTTCCGGCCGGCTTCGGCGGAGAGCCAACTGGTGCAGTGGGCGGGCGAGGACATGTGGGAGCTGGACCTGGAGGAGATCGACTACCGGGTGCGCTACTGCGCGAAGGGCATGGACGAGGCGCACAGGAAGGACACCCGGCTGGACTCCGAGCCACAACTGGACCGCTATCTCCTGCAGTTCTGGCCCGCGCCGCCGGAGACTGACCGCATCCTCAAGGAGACGTCCAAGATCGCCGCCTACTGGCACGCCTTCGCTCGTGAGCAGCCACCGGCGCCCACCCCCGCCGAACGGGCCGAGGCCGAACGCCGCGAGCGGCTGGAGAAGGAGCGGGCCGAGCGGGAGCACCGGCTGGCTTACGAACGCTGGGAGTGGGGCGGACAGTTGCCGAGCGAGGCGCTGCGCGCGGTCCGGGGAAACGTCTCGGGTCTGGTGCGCTTCGATCCGCCTCTGGTCCACGCCATCGACGCCGCCGGTCCTGAAGTCCAGCGTGCGGTGGCGGTGTTGGCGGCCCGGCGGGCGTGCGAACTGTCCGGTCTCATCGCCCTCGGCTGGGTGGCCGACGGTCTGGCCGCCCTGGCGCAAGGGCGCCCGCTGCCGCCGCCCTTCGACGACTGGGACAGCATGTGGCGGACGTTGTCCGACGACCCGCACGCCCCCGACGGCACTGTGGGTGAGGCCGTAGCGCCCGAGCGGCCCCCGTTCCAGCCGCCCACGGAGCGACCGGGGGTGCAGACCTGGTCGGCGCAGGTGGTCGGCCCCGCGACCGCCGTCGCCAAACAGACGTCCATACGTCGGCCATCGGCCGGATCGGCGACCATGGCCGTCACCTTCGGCGCCCCGGAGCCGTCCCGGCGGATCTCCCAGCCGCACATGGCGCTTCCCGCGGTGACCGGAGCCGGGGAGGCGGACCCGCTCCGGGCCGCACTCGACGCGGTGTTCGCGGGCGTGGTCACCTACGGCGAGGACTATCCGAGGCTCCTGGAGGAAGTCCGTTCAGTACTGCCCCCGGTCGACCCCGCGCCATAGACCCTGTGCGGTCGCCGCCGGGCGGCTCAGCCGGGCCGCCGGACCGGAGCGCTGCTGCGCCCCTCGCGGCGCCCGCTGAGCTCGGCGTCCAGCGTCTCCTGCGCTAGGTCGTCACTAGATCGGTTCCTGTCCTAGACGGTCGGGGTTTCCTGGTCGGCCGTACCGACAGGTGTCGGCAGCCGCCTCGCCGTCTCCATGAGGGCCCTGGTGAACGGATGCCGAGGCGTGGTGAGGACCCGCCGGGCCGGGCCCTGTTCGACGAGTTCGCCGGCGTCCAGGACGGCGATGCGGTGGGCCAGGGCGGCGGTGTCGAGGTCGTGGGTGATCAGGACGAGCGACAGGTCGTCGCGGTCGTGCAGCAGGGCGGTGAGGAGGTCGAGGATGCCGCGGCGGGTGACGCTGTCGAGGCCGGAGGTGATCTCGTCGCAGACGAGCACGCGGGGGCGGGCCAGCAGGGCGCGGGCGAGGGCGGCCCGCTGGAGTTCGCCGCCGGAGAGCGGCCCGGGGTGCCGACGGGCGAGTTCCTCGTCCAGACCGAGTGCGGCCAGCGTGGTCAGCGCCTCCTGTTCCGCGGCGGCGGGGTCGCTGCCGCGCAGTCGGACCGCGGTGCGCGCGACCTGGTGCAGGACCGGACGGTGTTCGTCGAAGGCCGCGCGCGGGTCCTGGAAGACGTACTGCACGGCCGCCAGTTGCGCGCGGCTGCGAGCACGCAGGCTGCGCGGCAAGGGGGTGCCCTCCAGGAGGATCTCGCCGTCGTGGTCGCGGTGGAGCCCGGCCAGGCAGCGGGCGAGGGTGGTCTTACCGCTGCCGGAACGGCCGATGACGGCCAGGCATTCGCCTGTGCGCAGGTCGAGTCGGGGCATCTGCAGCACCTCGGCGTCCCGATGGCGGGCGGTGAGGCCGTGGACCTCCAGGACGGGCCGCCCGGATGTGTCGTCGGGTGCCCTGAACTCCGTCTGTGCGGCGAGGAGTTCACGCGTCCAGGGATGTCGGGGCGCGAGCCAGACGCGTTCCGGCGCACCCGACTCGACGACGCGCCCCGCTCGCATGACGATCACCTCGTCGGCGAGGGTCCGTACGACGTCCAGGTCATGGCTGAGCAGTACGACCGCGATGCCGCCTGCGGCGACGGCGGCCAGCTGCTCGACTACACGGCTCTTGGTGAGCGCGTCCTGCCCGGTGGTGGGCTCGTCGGCGACGACGATCCGGGCACCCAGCAGCAGAGCCTGGGCGAGGACGACGCGCTGCTGCTGGCCACCGGAGAGCTGGTGCGGGAAACGCCTCAACAAGTCGGCCACATCGGGAAGTTGTGCCTCCGCGAGGGCGCGCAGGACCCGTTCGCGGGCCGCCGCCCGGCGCTGTGCACGCGGCAGATGCCTCACCTGCGCGCGGGCGATGTCCGTGAGGAGCGCGGAGACCCGGCGGGCGGGGTTGAGAACGGCCGCGGGATGCTGGGGGATGTAACCCACCGGACCATCGGCCCCGCGACGCACCTCACCGGTGACGCGGGCGCCCCGCGGGAACTCGCCGAGCAGGGCCAGCCCCGTGGTCGTCTTGCCGCTGCCGGACGCCCCGACGAGGGCGACGACCTTGCCGGGCAGGGCCCGGAGCGTCACCCCGTCGACGATCGCCCGGCCGTCGACCTCGACGCGCAGCTCCCTCAGCTCGGCCACGGGCTCGTCGGTCTTGTTCATCTGATCGACCTCATGCTTGGGCCGCGGCCCCGGTCGCCCCCGAGCGCGGCGTCGAAAAGGAGGTTGGTGCCGGTCGTCAGG
>JABFXD010000449.1 GCA_013361925.1 Streptomyces sp.
GCCCCTCCCGGTCGTAGATCCGCCCACGGGCCAGACCCCGCCCACCGGTCGCGATCGGGGACTCCTGGTCGTACAGGAACCACTCGTCCGCGCGGAACGGCCGGTGGAACCACATGGCGTGATCCAGCGAGGCGATGTCGAAGCTGCGCGGACCCCACAGGGGCTCGACCGGGATGCGTACGGCGTCCAGGAGCGTCATGTCGCTGGCGTACGTCAGAGCGCAGGTGTGCACGACCGGGTCGTCCCCGAGCGGCCCGACCGCGCGCATCCACACCGCACTGCGCGGCTCGGCGTCCTTGACCTCCTCGGGCGTCCAGCGCAGCCGGTCCACATAGCGGATGTCGAAGGGCTGCCGACGCGCCATCCGTTCCAACTGCTCCGGCAGTGCCCCCAGATGCTCACGGATCTCCTCCGTGACCGACGGCAGGGACTCGGGATCCGGCACCTCGCGCGCCGGCGGCAGCTGGTGGTCGAACGACCCTTCCTCAGGCTGGTGAAAGGAGGCGGTGAGATTGAAGATCGTGCGGCCCTGCTGCACGGCGGTGACCCGGCGGGTGGTGAACGACCGGCCGTCCCGCACCCGCTCGACCTGGTACACGATCGGCACGCCCGGCCGGCCGGGACGCAGGAAGTACGCGTGCAGCGAGTGCACCGGCCGGTCGCCCTCGGTGGTGCGGGCGGCGGCGACCAGCGCCTGCCCCGCGACCTGCCCGCCGAAGACCCGTTGCAGGGACTCGTGCGGGCTGCGGCCGCGGAAGATGTTGACCTCGATCTGCTCCAGGTCGAGGAGGTCGACCAGGCGCTCGGCCGGGTTCGTCGTCATGAGTGCGTTTCTCCTGTGCTCACAGCTGGCCGACGGCGGTGACACGGACGACCGCGCGGCCCTCGGCGTCGGAGGCCGTCAGGTCGACCTCCGCGCTGATGCCCCAGTCGTGGTCGTCGTTCGGGTCGTCGAAGATCTGCCGGACGCGCCACAGACGGTTCTCCGGTTCCTCCTCGATGATGAGCAGCTTGGGGCCGCGGGCGTCGGGGCCGGTGCCGAGGTCGTCGTACTCGTCCCAGTACTTGTCCATGGCCTCGCCCCACGCGTCGGCGTCCCAGCCGGCCTCGCCGTCCATCTCGCCGAGCTCCTCGACCTGGTCAAGGGCGGCGAGCTCGACGCGGCGGAACATGGCGTTGCGGACCAGGACCCGGAAGGCACGCGCGTTGGTGGTGACCGGCTTGACCTCGTCGGCCCGCTCCTGGGCCTCCTCCGCGGTCATCTCCTCCGGGTTGGCGAGCTGCTCCCACTCGTCGAGCAGACTGGAGTCGACCTGGCGGACCATCTCGCCGAGCCACTCGATCAGGTCCTGGAGGTCCTCCGACTTGAGGTCGTCCGGGATGTTGTGGTCGAGCGTCTTGAAGGCACTGGCGAGGTAGCGCAGCACGATGCCCTCGGTCCGGGCGAGCTCGTAGTACGACACCAACTCCGTGAAGGACATCGCCCGTTCGTACATGTCACGGATGACGGACTTCGGGGAGAGCGGATGGTCGCCGACCCAGGGGTGGCTCTTGCGGTAGGTGTCGTACGCGTGGAAGAGCAGCTCCTCCAGCGGCTTCGGGTACGAGATGTCCTGGAGACGCTCCATGCGCTCCTCGTACTCGATGCCGTCGGCCTTCATCGCGGCGACGGCCTCGCCCTTCGCCTTGTTCAGCTGGGCGACGAGGATCTGGCGCGGGTCGTCCAGCGTGGACTCGACGACGGAGACCATGTCCAGGGCGTAGGACGGCGATTCGGGGTCGAGGAGTTCGAACGCGGCGAGCGCGAAGGTGGACAGCGGCTGGTTCAGCGCGAAGTCCTGCTGGAGATCGACCGTGAGGCGGACGATACGACCGCTGGCGTCCGGCTCGTCGAGCTTCTCGACGATGCCGCCGTCCAGCAGCGAGCGGTAGATGGCGATCGCCCGGCGGATGTGCTTGAGCTGCTGCTTGCGCGGCTCGTGGTTGTCCTCCAGCAGGTGCCGCATCGCGTCGAAGGCGTTGCCCGGACGGGCGATCACCGACAGCAGCATCGTGTGCGTGACCCGGAAGCGGGACGTCAGCGGCTCCGGGTCGGAGGCGATGAGCTTGTCGAAGGTGTTCTCCGTCCAGGCGACGAAACCCTCCGGCGCCTTCTTGCGGACCACCTTGCGGCGCTTCTTCGGGTCGTCGCCCGCCTTGGCGAGCGCCTTCTCGTTCTCGACGACATGCTCGGGCGCCTGCGCGACGACGAAGCCCGCCGTGTCGAACCCGGCCCGCCCGGCGCGGCCGGCGATCTGATGGAACTCACGGTTGCGCAGGGTGCGGACACGGTTGCCGTCGTACTTGGTCAGGGCTGTGAACAGCACCGTGCGGATGGGGACGTTGACACCCACGCCGAGCGTGTCGGTACCGCAGATGACCTTCAGCAGACCGGCCTGCGCGAGCTTCTCCACCAGACGCCGGTACTTGGGCAGCATGCCGGCGTGATGGACCCCGATGCCGTGCCGTACGTAACGGGAGAGGTTGCGGCCGAACTTGGTGGTGAAGCGGAAGTTGCCGATGAGGTCGGCGATCTGCTCCTTCTCCTCCTTCGAGCACATGTTGATGCTCATCAGCGCCTGCGCCCGCTCCACCGCCTGCGCCTGCGTGAAGTGCACGATGTAGACCGGCGCCTGCCTGGTCTGGAGGAGCTCGGTGAGCGTCTCGGTGAGCGGGGTGAACCTGTACTCGTAGGAGAGCGGTACCGGACGGGTCGCCGAGCGGACCACCGACGTCGGACGCCCGGTGCGCCGGGTGAGGTCCTGCTCGAACATCGAGACGTCGCCGAGCGTGGCCGACATCAGGATGAACTGCGCCTGCGGCAGCTCCAGGATCGGGATCTGCCAGGCCCAGCCGCGGTCGCCCTCCGCGTAGAAGTGGAACTCGTCCATGACCACCTGGCCGACGTCCGCCTGCTTGCCGTCGCGCAGCGCGATGGACGCGAGCACCTCGGCGGTGCAGCAGATGACGGGGGCGTCGGCGTTGACGGAGGCGTCGCCGGTGAGCATGCCGACGTTCTCGGTGCCGAAGATCTTGCACAGCTCGAAGAACTTCTCCGAGACCAGCGCCTTGATCGGAGCCGTGTAGAAGGTGACCTCGTCCCGGGCGAGCGCGGCGAAGTGCGCGGCCGCCGCGATCATGCTCTTGCCGGAGCCGGTGGGCGTCGACACGATCACGTTCGCCCCGGAGACCACCTCGATCAGCGCCTCCTCCTGATGGGGGTAGAGCGTGAGCCCGCGCTCCTCGGCCCACGACTCGAAGGCTTCGTAGAGGGCGTCGGGGTCTGCGGTCTGCGGCAGTCGATCGATGAGGGTCACCCACCCATCTTGCCTGCCCTTGCCCACTACAGGGGAATCGGATGCGGGTACGAAGATCACGAGCAGTACGCTGTGTCGCCGACGAGGCGTCAGGGCATCCGGTCAACTGCGCAGCGGTACACGAGGAATGGGGCGGGCAACGGCGATGATGGGACCAGCACACTCACTGTCGGGGGCCGCGGCCTGGCTCGGGGTCGGAGCGGCGGCCGCCGCGGCGGGGCACGCGATGCCCTGGCCGGTCCTGCTGGCCGGAGCGCTGATCTGCGCGGGAGCCGCGCTCGCTCCCGACCTCGACCACAAGGCGGCCACCATCTCGCGCGCCTTCGGGCCCATCTCACGAGGGCTCTGCGAGATCGTCGACAAGCTCTCCTACGCCGTCTACAAGGCCACCAAGAAGCAGGGCGACCCGCGGCGCTCCGGCGGGCACCGCACCCTGACCCACACCTGGCTGTGGGCCGTCCTGATCGGCGCGGGCGCGTCGGTCGCGGCGATCACCGGTGGCCGCTGGGCCGTCCTCGCGATCCTCTTCGTGCACATGGTGCTCGCCATCGAGGGCCTGCTGTGGCGGGCGACCCGCGGCTCCAGCGCCGACGTCCTGGTCTGGCTGCTGGCCGCGACCAGCGCGTGGATCATCGCCGGGGTCCTGGACAAGCCGGGCAACGGCTCGGACTGGCTCTTCACGGACCCGGGGCAGGAGTACCTGTGGCTGGGCCTGCCGATCGTGCTCGGCGCGCTGGTCCACGACATCGGGGACGCCCTGACGGTGTCGGGCTGCCCGATCCTGTGGCCGATCCCGGTGGGCCGCAAGCGCTGGTACCCGATCGGGCCGCCCAAGGTCATGCGGTTCCGGGCCGGCAGCTGGGTCGAGCTGAAGGTGCTGATGCCGGCGTTCATGCTGCTCGGCGGGGTGGGCTGCGCGGCGGCGCTGAACTTCATCTGAGGGCGGGGCCGCGTCGGCGGCCCCGGTGCTCAGCGTTCGGAGGCCGCCTCGGCGCCGCCTCCGTAGCGCCGCTCGAAGCGGGCGACCCGCCCTTCCGTGTCCACGGTCCGGGCCTGGCCGGTGTAGAACGGGTGGCTCTCGGAGGAGATCTCCACGTCCACCACGGGGTAGGTCTCGCCGTCGTCCCACTCGATGGTCCGGTCACTCGTGGCGGTGGACCGGGTCAGGAAGGCGTATCCGGCGGCCCGGTCGCGGAAGACGACCGAGTGGTAGTCGGGGTGCTTGTCCTGCTGCATGTGCGCTCCTCGGGGTCAGCCGGACAGGGCGTCCTCGTCGACGATGTGCATCGCGGCCTCCTCGGCGGAGGCGGCGGCGCCGTCGATGCCCACGTCCGTGGCGATCAGGGCGCTCTCCTCGTCCTCGTGGGCACCTTCGTCGGGTGCGACGAGACGGCCGGAGCGACGGGCGCCGACCTCGTTGTCCAGGAGTTCGCCGTCGGTGCCGTCACAGTCGCCGATGCCGTCGTCGTCGGGGGTGGCGAGATCGGGCAGTTCCTCGGCGAGCCGCTGGTCCAGACTCTCGCGCTCGGCCGCCGTCACGCCGGTGTGCTCCACCGCCCATGGTCGGTCCGGAGGGGACCAGCCCCGGTCGAGAGGGTCGTCGACACCGTCGTTCTCCAGGGTGTCCTCCGCGTCGAGCAGCCCGGAGTCGTCCTGGATCTCGGATCCGTCAGGCTGGTAGACGTCGTCTCCCCATCCGTCGGCGCTGTTCACGGGTACCTCCAGGTGGTGGGGACGGGGCGCTCCCCGAGCCGGTGCCGTTATCCAGCCTTCCACCCCTTTTCGGGAGCGCGCAACGGCACGGACGCCTGGCTTCCGGTGTCACAAGTCCAACCGCGCCGACGACCACACGTGCCCCCCACCCGTGACCAGCTCCACCCGGTCCACGGAGTCGGCGGCCCCGTACGCGATCCAGGTGGCCCGGCCGGAGGAGGGGAGCCGCCAGTGGCCCGCGTCGCGGGTGGTGCCGTCCTTGAGGAGAAGCCGGCAGGTGTAGTGCGTGCCGGGCCGGCCGTCCGTGATCTGCATGACGAGCACGGGCTCGGTGCCGTAGCGGCTGGGCTCGACCGTGCCGACGGTCGCACCCGAACCGGTGACCAGCAGCGCCCCGCGGTCGCTCACCGCCACCTGGGAGGCGGACGGCGACCCCAGATCGACGAGCACCGCACCGGCCGTCCCCAGGCAGATCCCGGCCGCGGCGGCAGCGGCGACCAGCAGCGGCATCCGGTACGACCGCCGCCGCCTCGTGCGCTGCTCCGGGCGCCACTCGGTGCGCCCCTCCGGCGCGGGCAGCTCCAGCCGTTCGAGGACCCGTGCGTCGAACCCGGCGGGAGGCGCCACCGAGGGCGCGGCGGGCAGCACGGAGTCGACGGCCGCCGAGAGGTCGTCGTACGTGGAGCGGCAGGCCGGGCAGGCGGTGAGGTGGCGCAGCAGCTCGGCCGGTTCCCCTGGGAGCGTGCCGAGGGCCAGGGCGAGCAGTTCGTCCTCGTCGGGGTGGGCGTCGGGACCGGGCTCACGTGCCATCTCGGCCTCCCTCCTTCAGCGCCTCGCGCAGCCTGCGCAGGCCGGTGCGGATGCGGGTCTTGGCGGTGCCGAGCGGGATGTCCTCGTGCCGGCCCACCTCCGCCGCCGTACAGCCGCCGATCACGGCGAGGGCCACGGCGCGCGCCTGTTCCTCCGGCAGGGAGCGCAGCCGGGCGAGGGCACGCTCGCTCTCCAGGGCGACCAGGGCGAGTCGCTCCGTGTCGTCGGGCTCCGCTGCGTCGGCCCGCAAGGTGACGTCGATGAGCCGTTCGAGGGTCTCGGCCAGCACCGGCGTGGGCCGGCGGGCGCGGACGGCGTCGATGGCGGCGTTGCGTGTGATGGTCAGCAGCCAGGTGAGGGCCGAGGCGCGGCGGGGGTCGTAGCTGCCCGCCGCCCGCCAGGCCCGCACGAACACCTCCTGGCTCACGTCCTCGGCGAGGCCCGGTTCGCGGGTCACCGACAGGGCGAGGCCGAACACGGCGTTCTGGAAGCGGCGGACGAAGGCGGTCGCGGCCTGCTCGTCGCCCAGCGCGAAGCCGGCGACGAGCGAGGCGTCGTCGACCCGGTCCGCGCGGGGAAACAGTTCCACGCTTCTGTATACGTCCGATCCGGGCGGAGGGATTGCGCGGCAATCCGTACGCCGACGCCAGCCGTACAACCTCCGTCGGAAGGAACGGAGACGATCATGAACCGAATCAGGATCACCCTGACCGGGATCGCATGCGTGGCGGCACTGGGGCTGGCCGGTTGCGGCGGCGGTGGGTCGTACGGCGGCGGATCCGACAGCACGGCGTCCACCGCGACGGACAC
>JABFXD010000813.1 GCA_013361925.1 Streptomyces sp.
GAGCCGTCCGGGATGTGCGAGGGGCCGGTCAGGATCTCCTCGATGGTGCCGACGGTGCCGAGGTCGACCTTCTTGCCGCGCGGCAGCTCCTCGTTGACCGCCTCCATGCCCCAGTGGTGGCCGCGGCCCGGCGCGTCCGTGGCGCGGGCGAGCGGGGAGCCCATCATCACGGCGTCCGCGCCGCAGGCGACGGCCTTGGGGAGGTCGCCGGACCAGCCGACACCGCCGTCGGCGATCACGTGCACGTACCGGCCGCCGGACTCGTCCATGTAGTCGCGGCGGGCCGCGGCGACGTCGGCGACCGCGGTCGCCATCGGGACCTGGATGCCCAGCACGTTGCGCGTGGTGTGCGCGGCGCCGCCGCCGAAGCCGACGAGGACACCCGCGGCACCGGTGCGCATGAGGTGCAGGGCCGCGGTGTACGTGGCGCAGCCGCCGACGATCACCGGGACGTCGAGCTCGTAGATGAACTGCTTCAGGTTCAGCGGCTCGTGCGAACCGGAGACATGCTCCGCGGAGACCGTCGTACCGCGGATGACGAAGATGTCCACGCCCGCGTCGACCACGGCCTTGGAGAACTGCGCCGTGCGCTGCGGGGAGAGCGCGGCCGCCGTGACCACGCCGGAGTCGCGCACCTCCTTGATGCGCGCGCCGATCAGCTCCTCCTTGATGGGGGCGGAGTAGATCTCCTGGAGGCGGCGGGTGGCCGTCTCCGCGTCCAGCCCGGCGATCTCGTCGAGAAGCGGCTGCGGGTCCTCGTACCGCGTCCACAGGCCTTCGAGGTTGAGCACACCGAGGCCGCCCAGCTCGCCGATGCGGATCGCGGTGTCCGGGGAGACGACCGAGTCCATGGGGGCGGCCAGGAACGGCAGGTCGAAGCGGTAGGCGTCGATCTGCCAGGCGATCGAGACCTCCTTCGGGTCGCGCGTACGACGGCTCGGGACGACGGCGATGTCGTCGAAGGCGTACGCCCGGCGGCCGCGCTTGCCGCGCCCGATCTCGATCTCAGTCACGTGTGTGGCCTTTCCCTGATGCGTTGCAGCGCCTTCCAGTATCCCCGACGGGTACGACAAGGGCGGCCCCGGATGCTCCGGGACCGCCCTCGGGAAGCCGGTGACTACTTGTTGCGGCTGTAGTTCGGCGCCTCGACCGTCATCTGGATGTCGTGCGGGTGCGACTCCTTGAGGCCCGCCGAGGTGATCCGGACGAACCGGCCGTTGTCCTGGAGCTCCGGCACGGTGCGGCCGCCGACGTAGAACATCGACTGGCGCAGACCGCCGACCAGCTGGTGGACGACCGAGGAGAGCGGGCCGCGGTAGGGCACCTGGCCCTCGATGCCCTCGGGGACCAGCTGCTCGTCGGAGGCGACGCCCTCCTGGAAGTAGCGGTCCTTGGAGAAGGACTTGCGGTCGCCGCGGGACTGCATCGCGCCGAGCGAGCCCATGCCGCGGTACGACTTGAACTGCTTGCCGTTGATGAACAGCAGCTCGCCCGGGGACTCCTCGCAGCCCGCGAGCAGCGAGCCCAGCATCACGGTGTCGGCGCCCGCGACGAGCGCCTTCGCGATGTCGCCGGAGTACTGGAGGCCGCCGTCGCCGATGACCGGGACCCCGGCCTCCTTGGCGGCCAGCGCGGCCTCGTAGATCGCGGTGACCTGCGGGACGCCGATGCCGGCGACGACACGGGTCGTACAGATGGAACCGGGGCCGACGCCGACCTTGATGCCGTCCACACCGGAGTCGATGAGCGCCTGGGCGCCGTCACGGGTGGCGATGTTGCCGCCGATGACGTCCACGCGCGTGTGGTTGGACTTGATCTTGGCGACCATGTCGCCGACCAGCCGGGAGTGGCCGTGCGCGGTGTCGACGACGATGAAGTCGACGCCCGCCTCGATCAGCGCCTGGGCCCGCTCGAAGGCGTCACCGGCGACACCGACCGCGGCACCGACGAGGAGGCGGCCCTCGGCGTCCTTCGCGGCGCTCGGGTACTTCTCGGCCTTGACGAAGTCCTTGACGGTGATGAGGCCCTTGAGGACACCCTCGTCGTCGACCAGCGGAAGCTTCTCGATCTTGTGCTTGCGCAGCAGCTCCATGGCCTCGACACCGGAGATGCCGACCTTGCCGGTGACCAGCGGCATCGGCGTCATGACCTCGCGGACCCGGCGGGTGCGGTCGCTCTCGAAGGCCATGTCGCGGTTGGTGACGATGCCGAGCAGCTTCTTGCCCGGGTCGGTGACCGGGACGCCGCTGATGCGGAACTTGGCGCACAGCGCGTCGGCCTCGGCGAGCGTGGCGTCCGGGTGGACCGTGATCGGGTCGGCCACCATGCCGGACTCGGACCGCTTCACGAGGTCGACCTGGTTGGCCTGGTCCTCGATGGAGAGGTTGCGGTGCAGTACGCCGACGCCGCCCTGGCGGGCCATCGCGATCGCCATGCGCGACTCGGTGACCTTGTCCATGGCGGCGGACAGCAGCGGGATGTTCACCCGCACGTTCTTGGAGACGTACGAGGCGGTGTCGATCTCGTCGGGAGCCATGTCCGACGCGCCCGGCAGCAGCAGCACGTCGTCGTAGGTCAGCCCGAGCGTCGCGAATTTGGCGGGCACTCCGTCGACGTTTGCAGTCATGACACCTTCCCCAATGGCCTTGATCGGTGCGGATGTCCATGCTAACGGGAAGGAAGGGTCCCGAATTCCACGGTTCCGTCCTGCTACCGGCTTCGTATCTTCGTACGGAACCGAGAGGGGGCCTGTTCACCGAAGCCACAAACAGCGGGCCCTACTGCTCGGCCAGCGCCCGCAGCCTGCTCAGCGCACGGTGCTGGGCCACCCGCACGGCGCCGGGTGACATTCCCAACATCTGGCCCGTCTCCTCGGCCGTCAGTCCCACCGCGATCCGCAGCAGCAGCAGCTCCCGCTGGTTCTCGGGCAGGTTGGCCAGCAGCTTCTTGGCCCATTCGGCGTCGCTGCTGAGCAGCGCCCGCTCCTCCGGGCCGAGCGAGTCGTCCGGCCGCTCCGGCATCTCGTCCGACGGCACCGCCGTGGAGCCGGGGCCCCGCATCGCCGCGCGCTGGAGGTCGGCGACCTTGTGAGCGGCGATGGCGAAGACGAAGGCCTCGAAGGGCCGACCGGTGTCCCGGTAGCGAGGCAGCGCCAGCAGCACCGCGACGCAGACCTCCTGGGCCAGGTCCTCCACGAAATGGCGGGCGTCGCCGGGCAGCCGCGACAGCCGCGTACGGCAGTAGCGCAGCGCCAGCGGGTGGACGTGGGCGAGCAGGTCGTGTGTCGCCTGCTCATCCCCGTCGACGGCGCGATGGACAAGCCCACCGATCACCGTCGTCTCGTCCTCGCGCATCGGTCCATGGTGCCTTGCGGCCGATTCATCCGCGGCACCACGCCCGATGTTGTGCACCGAAGCGTTATGAGCAGGTGCGCCGGAACTCATCTCCTGCGCCCTCCCCTTCCGCTCGACCGACTCGTCCCCGAGAGACTCCACATCTCAAGGATGCGGCATCGGCGGAGAAACAAGCAGCGGGCAACGACACCCGCGCCCCGGAAGGGGCGCGGGGCGAGACATGGTGCGGCTCCGCCGCGTGGGCGCGACCAGCCACGAACGACCTGCGCACGGCGACAAATCTGTGCGACCGAGCTCTTAGCGGACCAGGCCCCAACGGAACCCGAGCGCCACGGCATGCGCCCGGTCAGACGCACCCAGCTTCTTGAACAGTCGCCGAGCATGGGTCTTCACGGTGTCCTCGGACAGGAACAGCTCCCGCCCGATCTCCGCGTTGGACCGCCCGTGGCTCATCCCCTCAAGCACCTGGATCTCACGCGCGGTGAGCGTGGGCGCGGCGCCCATCTCGGCGGACCGCAGTCGCCGGGGAGCGAGTCGCCAGGTCGGGTCGGCGAGGGCCTGCGTCACCGTCGCCCGCAGCTCCGCGCGCGAGGCGTCCTTGTGCAGATACCCGCGGGCGCCGGCCGCGACGGCCAGCGCGACCCCGTCCAGGTCCTCGGCCACCGTGAGCATGATGATCCGCGCACCGGGGTCCGCGGACAGCAGCCGCCGCACGGTCTCGACGCCGCCCAGTCCGGGCATGCGTACGTCCATCAGAATCAGGTCCGAGCGGTCCGCACCCCAGCGGCGGAGGACTTCCTCGCCGTTGGCCGCGGTCGTCACGCGCTCGACGCCGGGCACGGTCGCGACCGCGCGGCGGAGCGCCTCTCGGGCAAGCGGGGAGTCGTCGCAGACGAGGACGGATGTCATGGCCGCCCTCCGCAGCTGATGCACGTCACCTTGAGCCTCCAGGCTGGTACGAAATGTCACCTGTGCGGTCGACCGTCCCGGACGCCTGCCCGAGCACTTGTTGCTTCAACCGCCTCCGCACTCTCAACGACGGTCACTCGAAAGAGTTACGGGGCCGTGCGCCGTCTTCGGCACTCTACGTGAGGGCGCGGACACGGTGCAGACATGCGCGGCGGACCCACAACGTTTCATCACAACCGGTGCCCCATTTAGCCCTATTTCTTCCCTTTTGCTGGTGTCTGAGGCTAGATTCGCAATGAGTCATATTTTCATCTCCTTAGATCGTAGATGTACGGTCGTGGACACCGTATCCGCCGCAGAACGGCTACAAGGGGTCACGCAATGGCAGATTTCTCCCGCCTTCCCGGACCGAACGCGGACCTGTGGGACTGGCAGCTCCTGGCTGCCTGCCGCGGGGTCGACAGTTCGCTCTTCTTCCATCCGGAGGGTGAGCGCGGTGCGGCGCGGAGTGCTCGTGAGAACTCGGCCAAGGAGGTCTGCATGAGGTGCCCGGTGCGCGCGCAGTGCGCGGCGCACGCGCTGGCGGTGAGAGAGCCGTACGGCGTGTGGGGCGGGCTGACCGAGGACGAGCGCGAGGAGCTCATGGGCCGGGCGCGCAACCGCCTGGTGACGGCATCGTCGTCGAGTGGCGGACACGCCGCTTCGAACAACTGAAGGAACGTTTCTTCAGAAGAGGCACGCGTACGCGTGCCTCTTCGCTTTTGCGGCTACGGCTACGGCTGCTTGCGCCCCGCCGCTCGCTCCAGCCGGTCCAGGGTCGCCGCCACCGCCGGCACCTGGGCCAGGTCGGGCAGGGTCAGCGCGACGATCTCCCGCCGCACGGCCGGTTCCAGGGTGACCGTGCGCGCACCCCGGGGCCGTACGGACTCGATGGCGAGCTGTGGCAGCACGGCGACGCCCAGGCCCGCGCCCACCAGTCCGACCACCGCCGGATAGTCGTCGGTGGCGAAGTCGATGCGGGGGGTGAACCCGGCGCCCTCGCACACCTCCACCAACTGGCCGCGGCAGCGCGGGCATCCGGCGATCCAGGGCTCGCGCGCGAGGTCCCCGATGGCGACGGACCCGGCCCGCGCGAGCCGGTGCCGTTCGGGTACGAGGGCGACCAGCCGGTCCCGCAGCAGGGGCCGTACGACGAGGTCCTCCCACTCGTCGCCACCGCGCGCGGCGCCTTCGTACCGGAAGGCGAGCGCGACGTCGCAGTCACCTTCCCTCAACATCTCGACGGACTGCGGCGGTTCGGCCTCCTCCAGGGAGACGCGGGTGCCGGGGTGCGCGGCACGCAGGGCGGCGAGGGCGGTGGGGACGAGGGTGGAGCTGCCGCTGGGGAAGGAGACCAGCCGCACGCGCCCGGCGCGCAGGCCGGCGATGGCGGCGACCTCCTCCTCGGCGGCGGTGAGTCCGGAGAGGATCCCGGCGGCGTGCCGGACGAGCGCCTCGCCCGCCTGGGTCAGGCGCATCTCGCGGCCGCTGCGGATGAGCAGCGGGGTGCCGACGGACGACTCCAGGGCCTTCATCTGCTGGCTGACGGCGGGCTGGGTGCAGCCCAGTTCCCGGCCGGCGGCCGAGAAGGAGCCGGTGGCGGCGACGGCACGCAGGACGCGCAGATGGCGGGCTTCGATCACCCTTCGAGGATAAGCCGCCCTTTGACATGGCGCCGAATAATGCGTGGCGGCTTTGATGGCCGGCGCCTACCGTGCCGTACATGAAGCTTCTGTCAGTGAACCTGGGCCGGGCGAAGGCCGTGGCGTACACGGACAACCCGGAGGGGCTGACCGGTATCGACAAGCAGCCGGTGGCGGGGCCCGTGCGGGTGGCGGCGCCCGGGCCGAAGGGGATCGGCGGGAGCGGGCTCGCCGGGGACGACGTGTGCAAGCGGCAGCATCACGGCGGGGACGACCAGGCGGTGTACGCGGTGGCGCGCGAGGACCTGGACGACTGGGAGCGCGAGCTGGGGCGGACGCTGGCCGACGGCGCGTTCGGGGAGAACCTCACCACCCTCGGTCTGGACGTGTCCGGGGCGCTGATCGGCGAGCGCTGGCGGATCGGGCCCGAGGTGGTGCTGGAGATCACCAGCGCGCGGATTCCGTGCGGCACCTTCCAGGGCCACATGGACGAGCAGCGATGGGTGAAGCGGTTCACCCGGAAGGGGGCGCCGGGCGCGTATCTGCGGGTGATAGAGCCGGGTGAGGTGCGGGCCGGCGACCCGGTCGAGATCGTGCACCGGCCCGACCACGACGTGACGGTCGCGCTGGCCTTCCGGGCGACGACCACCGAGCGGGCGCTGCTGCCACGGATGTTGGCGGCGGGTGACGCGCTGCATCCGGAGGTGCTCCGGTCGGCGCGCGAGTACGTGGAGAAGTACGGGG